>DAOUZG010000086.1 GCA_030665705.1 Deltaproteobacteria bacterium
GAGGAGGAGCTCGGAGAGGCGATTCGGGCGCACGCGGCGTGGATCTCCTCGGAGATCCTGGCAACCGAGCTCGAGCCCCGCAGTCCATCCGAGAAGCCGGGTGGCGTTCGACACGAGTCCAAGGTCGAAGGCACACCGATCGGCGTCTGGATCGAGGTTGTAGGCTCGTAGACCGTCTGGGGAAGGATTCTTCTTCGCCGATCCCGACGGCCTCAAACTCGAGGTGGTGCACGAGCCGCTCACGAACCCCTGAAGCTCCCAATCCCCACCACGCCGCCCGAGCTCAGGAAGCGAGTCTTTCAAACAGCTCGAAGTAGGCCGCCGTGATCCGCTCGGGTTGGAAGCGCTCCGGCAGGACGGGTGGCTCGAGCGGGCCCCCTGCCAGCACACGCCCGATCCCGGCTGCGAGATCTTCCGGTGAACCGCCGCCCACGAGGAGGCCCCCGGAAGCCTCCTCCAGGATCTCGCGCGTCCCTCCCGGCTCGTCGACGGCGACCACCGGGACCCCGCAGGCCAACGCCTCGAGCAGCGCGTTGGGGAGCCCTTCGAACTCCGAGCTCTGTACAAACACCGCCGCACGCCGCAACCACGGAAACGGGTTGGCGACAAAGCCCGGCAGGTGGACCCGGTCGGAGATCCCGAGCCGAAGCGCCGTCGCTTCCAGCACCGCTCGCTCGGGGCCCTCTCCGAGAATCCACAGATGTGCGTCGGGCCTCGCGAGCCCGATGAGACGGAACGCCTCGAGAAGCTTTCCGAACGCCTTCTGGGGAGCAAGTCGGCCCATGGCTACCAGGTGCAGTCCCCCCTCGCTCAGGGGGGACGAGCCGGACTCCGCCTGGCGCCGGATCGCTTCGACGTCGATCGGGTTCGGAATGTGATGGAGTCGCCCTCGCGGTGTGCCGAATCGGGTCGCGAGGTCCTCGGCCACGGCACGGGCCGGACAGACGATCGCGTCCGCACGCGGGTAGAGCAGCCGGTAGCCGAGCTCCCACATTCGGGCGTGTCCGACCGTTGCGAGCTCGGCCGAGACTGTGTTCGCCTCCCGAACGACCAGACGTACCCCCTTCGGGAATAAGAGGCGGGACGCGAGGAGGGCGAGATTCAGATAGCCGAGCGTGGAGAAGACAACGCGCGGGCGTAGTCGATAGGTCAGGCGGAGGAGCGGTCCGGGCGCGTAGCGCACGCGTCGAACCCCCAGGTCGTGGAGCGCCACGTCCGGCGGAACCTGCGGAAGCAGTGCCCCGCTTCGTGCGACGAGTGCGAGGTGCGGCTCGACGCGCTCACGCGGTAGGTCTGCGAGTAGTCGGATCACCACCCGTTCCGCCCCTCCTGGCTCGAGGGAGGGGAGGACGAAGAGGACCCGGAGCGACACGGCCCTCAGAGAACCAGGTTGACCAGGCGCCCCGGGACGTAGACAACGCGCCGCAGGCTCCGGCCACCGACGTGGCGCTGGACGCCCGGCTCGGCGAGCGCGCGTTCGCGCACCAGCTCCTCCGAGGCGTCGGGCGGAACACGGATCCGCGCACGAAGCTTCCCCTGCACCTGGACGACGAGCTCGACCTCTTCCTGCTGGAGAAGTGCGGGATCCGCTTCGGGCCAGTGCTCGTAGGCGAGGGTCCAGGGATGCCCGAGCTTCTCCCAGATCTCCTCGGCGAGGTGAGGCGCAAAGGGGGAGAGCAGCAGCGCAAAGGTCTCCGCAGCAGATCGGGGAATCGGAGCGTCCTTCTCGATGTTGCGAACGAAGACCATGAGCGCGGAGATGGCCGTATTGAACTCCATCTTTTCGACGTCGCGCGTGACGTGGTCCACGGTCTGCGCCACGAGTCGCTGCTGTGCCAGTGTCCCGGGCCCCTCCGCGAGAGCCCGTACCGCGTCGTCCCCCTCTCTGTTGTCCTCCAGGACCAGCCGGTAGGCACGCTGAAGGAAGCGGTAGACGCCGAGGATTCCCTCCGTCGACCAGGGTGCCGACTTCTGAAGCGGCCCCATGAACATCTCGTAGAGCCGCATCGAATCCGCGCCGTGCTGCTGAATTACCTCGTCGGGGTTCACGACGTTTCCCCGGCTCTTGGACATCTTCTCGATGACCTCTTCGAGCTCGACGCCGCTGTCCGAATGAAGAGGCCGACCGTCCGACCACCGCACGTCCGAGGGCGCCACCCAGCGCTCGGCGAACTCCCGGCTCGAGGAGGCGTGAAACGGGGTCTCCCCCTCGTAGCGGACTTCGCGAGGGCTGTAGGCTTTGTCTGCGTCGTTTAGATCGACGAAGAAGCGATACCCCTTCCCCTGGATCATTCCCTGGTTGATGAGTTTCTGAAACGGCTCCTTGGTCGACGCAAGGCCGATGTCGTAGAGCACCTTGTGCCAGAAGCGCGAATAGAGAAGGTGCAGGACTGCGTGCTCCGCGCCCCCCACGTACAGGTCCACGGGCATCCAGTAGCGCTCGGCTTCCGGGGACCAGGGCGCCTCGTTGCTGTGCGGATCGACGAAACGCAAGAAGTACCAGCAGCTCCCCGCCCACTGCGGCATCGTGTTCGAATCCCGCCGGGCGGGACGACCGGTCTCGGGGTCCGTCGTCTCGATCCAGTGCGGGGCACGGGTGAGCGGCGCCTCGAAGCTCCCAGTCGGCTTGAAGTCCTCGAGCTCGGGGAGCTCGACGGGAAGCTCGCTGTCCGGGACGAGCTTGGTCGTGCCGTCCTCGAGATGCAGCACCGGGAAGGGCTCCCCCCAGTAGCGCTGACGGCTGAAGAGCCAGTCGCGCAGCCGGTAAGTGATCGCGCGACGGCCGACCCCGTGCTCCTCGAGCCAGTCGTTCATCCGTTCCTTCGCTTGCGGGGTCGGGAGCCCGTTGAGGAGGCCGGAGTTCACACCGACCCCGTCGCCGACATAGGCGGCCTGCGAGATATCACCCCCCGAGACGACCTCGACGATGGGCAGGTTGAAGGCTTTAGCAAACTCGTAGTCACGCTCGTCGTGTGCGGGAACCGCCATGATGGCCCCGGTTCCGTACCCCATCAGGACGTAGTCCGCGATCCAGACGGAAATCCGTTCATCGTTGACGGGGTTCAAGGCGTAGGCCCCCGTGAACACCCCCGTCTTCGCCTGAGCCTCTGCCATGCGCGCGAGCTCACTCTTCCGAGCCGACTGCTCGACGTAGGCGCGGACCTCGTCGCGGCGTTCCGCAGTGGTTATCCGCTCGACGAGCGGATGCTCCGGCGCGAGGACCATGTAGGTGGCACCGAACAGCGTATCCGGACGCGTGGTGAAGACCTCGATCTTCTCATCGGGCAAGTCAGGGAGCGGGAAATCGACGTTGGCACCCTCCGAGCGGCCGATCCAGTCGCGCTGCATCTTCTTGATCGGCTCGGGCCAGTCGAGCTCGTCTAGATCCTCGAGCAGCCGCTCCGCGTAAGCGGTGATTCGGAGCATCCACTGCTTCAGCGGAACCCGGTAGACGGGATACCCGCCGATGTCGCTCTTCCCGTCTCGAACCTCCTCGTTCGCCAGCACCGTCCCGAGCTCCGGACACCAGTTCACCGGAACCTCGGCCTGGTACGCGAGGCCGCGCTCGTAGAGCCGGCAGAAGATCCACTGGGTCCACCGGACGTAGTCGGGGTCGATCGTGCCGAACTCCCGGTCCCAGTCGTAGCTCAGCCCGAGCGACTGAATCTGCCGACGGAAGTTCACGATGTTGCGCTCCGTCGTCGGGCGCGGGTGCTCGCCGGTCCGGATCGCGTGCTGCTCCGCCGGAAGGCCGAACGCGTCCCACGCCATGGGGTGGAGCACGTTGAAGCCCCGCATCCGCTTGTAGCGGCAGATCGCGTCGGTCGCGACGTAGCCCTTGGGGTGCCCCACGTGGAGCCCATCCCCGGACGGATAGGGGAACATGTCGAGCACGTAGAGCTTCGGCCGGCTCGGATCGATCTCCGCCTTGAAGGTCTTGTTCTCGAGCCAGTACCGCTGCCACTTGAGCTCGATCCCGCTCGGTTCGTAGGCCATGGCGCGAAGGTACTCCGGATCGGCTAGCGCGTCAGGCTTACGGGGGCCGCCGTAATGTTCCAGGTGAATCCTCGGAGATCCGGCGGGAACCGGAAGATCTCCTCCCGGCCAAACCCTTCCCCGGTCCAGAGGTAGCGCCGAACGGCTCCCTGGTCATCCGCCGCGACGTAGATCTCGTCCCGGCCGTCCCCGTCTAGATCCAGCAGAGCCGTCGCGTGCTCGAAGCTCGAGGAGTCGGCGTCGATCTGCGTCTTCTCCCACCCCTCGGCTCCAGGCCGGAGGAGCCAGAGACCGGAGCGGAACCCCGCGGCCACGAGCTCGGGGCGGCCGTCCCCGTCCACGTCCCCGGGCACGAGGAACCGGCAGAGCAGGTCGTCCAGCCTCACGAGCGTTTCGCCCGGCCCCCCCGAGTTCGGAAAGCGGTGCACCTCCACGCTCGCGACCCGGACTCCGCCGCGAATCTGCCCCTCCACGGAAGCGTAGACCTCGGGTCGGCCGTCCATGTCCAGGTCGGTGATCAGGACCTCCTTAGCGTGGCGATCCTCCAGGTCCACGAACACCTCGCGCTGCCCGTCTAGGGTGTAGCGGAGGATCTGACCGGGCTGCGGCTTGTCCTTCAGGGTGTTCGGGTGGCTGGGGGTTGCGAGGATCTCCTGGATGCCGTCCCCGTCGAGGTCGCCGACCTCCACCTCGTGGACAAAGGTGTCGGGCTGCCGGTCGAGCTCACGCACCTCCACCGATCCATCCGTAATCTTCACCACGGCCACGACCCCCTGGTCGTGAGTCGCGAGCACGATTTCCGGCCCCCCGTCCAGATCGAGGTCAGCGAGCTCCAAATCCCGCAGGCGGTTGTGCGTCCCGCCGAAGCTGGGCGCCCAGAGCGTCTCCGACTCCCAGCCGGTCTCCCCGCGACGCCAGAGCCGGAGGCGAGCCGCGTTTCCGGAGATCGTGAGGAGACCCGGTTCTCTCCCGGGCGCCTCAAACGGCACCGCCTTGTGGAAGACGTTGCTCTCGGTGTCCCGCAGAGTCTCGTGGATCCACCGTCCCCCTTCTCGACGAAGGATCAACAGGGTCGCGTCGCCCGGTGTCTTGCCGGGCTTCCCGTCGGGCCCCGGTGGGAAAACCGAGAGCGCCAGCAGGAGCGCGCGATCGAGGGTTGCCGGGGCTGGAGGTGCCGGACCCGGTCCAGGGTCGGCCTCGACGCGTGCCGCGGAAGCGAGCCGCTGCGGCTCGCCGGCAGGCTCGGCACCACACCCACCTACGGCCGCAAGAGTCATGCAAGCAAGGAGCAAGAAGAGCCCACGCACGAGACGGATCCCCCTGGAGGCGGGACGAGGGTAGCGCCGAGCGCCCGGATCCGTCAGCCCACGAGCACCCAGAGCAGGCTCAGGAGGACCCAGCCGCCGAGTATGCGCAGGAGAAGGGCCCACGTCTGGCGACGGAGCACCGCGGGGGGGAGTCGGAACTCGAAAGGCCCTTCGATCCGCACACGCATGCTTGACTGAGAAGTGGCGTCCGAGCCTGGGCGCGTGACGGGGATCTGCCTTTGCGCTGCCTCCGACGGGGATTTGCCTTTGCGCTGCGTCCTTTTGCGACTAGACTGGCCGCGGGCGCTCGCGCTTCGGAGACCGCCCTCGGCGCAACGCTCTCACGCCGACCGGCAAGGAAGGAACACCATGTCCGATGAGCACGACGCGCAGAAGCTGGGGTTCGCCTTCATCTACCCCGAGCTGGACGAGCGCTCGCAGAAAGAGAAGGACCAACTGCTGCGCGAGCCGGTCCGTCAGCTCGTCCCCTCAGAGGTGAAAAGCGTCGCGGACCTCGTGCGTGGCATGGCCCGGATGAGTATCCAGGCTCGCAACCTGGGGCAGTGCTACGACGTGCTGGAGCAGATGCTCCGGGACCCGGACCGGCCCACCGTGATGCTCGGCCTGGCCGGGCCGCTCGTCGCGGGCGGTCTCCGGCAGGTCATCCGCGAGATGGTCGAGCACAACCTCGTGGACGTCGTCGTCTCGACGGGGGCGATCCTCTACCAGGATGTCTACCAGGCCCGCGGATACGATCATTTCCGCGGAACCCCCGAGGCGGACGATGCCGCCCTCCGGGATCTGCTCATCGATCGGATCTACGACACCTACGTCGACGAGATGGGCTTCGGCCGGGTGGACACCTGGATCGGCCTCCTCGGCGACAAGCTTCCGCCGGGGAGCTACTCGAGCCGGCAGTTCATGGACGCCGTTGCCGACGAGCTCGAGGATCCGAACTCGATTGTCGTGACCTGTCGGCGGCGGGGCGTGCCGATGTTCGTCCCCGCGATCAACGACAGCTCCATCGGCATCGGCCTCACCGAGCACCACCACCGGTGCGTCAAGTTCGAGCGCGAGGGGGTTCGGATCGACTCCATTCAGGACAACTACGAGCTCACCCAGATCGTCGCGCAGTCCCCGGCAACCGCGGCAATCTACGTGGCCGGCGGGGTCCCGAAGAACTACATCAACGACTCCGTGGTGATGGGATACATCTTCGGACTCAAGGAGCGCGGACACCGCTACGCCATCCAGACGACGACGGCGGTCACAGCGGACGGAGGGCTCTCGAGCTCGACACTCGACGAGGCAAAGAGCTGGGGAAAGATCGATCGAAGGGCCTCGCGCTCCATGGCCTGGGTCGAGCCGACCGTGGCGCTCCCGCTTCTGGTCACCGCTGCGGTTCAAGACGAGCTCGCGAAGGATCGCGCGCGCCTCTCGCTCTCGTGGAACGGCCAGCTACTCGAGAAGCTCACGCGCGCGGAGTAGCGCAGGGCGCTCGAGCGGCACGAGGCCCAATCTCCTCGTCGAAACGGACTGGCTCGAGGATCCGGAGGTCCGGATCATCGACGCCTCCTGGTACCTCCCCAAGCAGGGGCGCAATGCGCCTGCCGAGTACGCTGAAGCGCATATTCCCGGAGCTGTCTTCCTCGACATCTCCATCGACCTTGCCAATACCGACGCGCCGCTCCCGGCCAGCGGAGCACTTCCGGGACGAAGGACCCGAGACGACCCATTACAGGGGACACATCCCGGGTGCACGCAGTGTCCCCTACGATCAGAACCTCTCGCGCAAGCCGCCCGTCTTTCTCGACCCCGGGGCACTCCGCGAGCTCTACGAGAAAGTCGGCCTCCGCTTCGATCAGCCCGTCGTCGCGGCCTGCGAATTGGGCATCCCCGCATCGCTGAACGCCTTCGTCTTGACCTGGCTCGGCCACACACAGGTCTCCGTCTACGACGGCTCCTGAGACGAGTGGGGAAACATGAAGGGGCTTCCGGCCGAGACGGGAAATTCCGAAGTTTCT
>DAOUZG010000195.1 GCA_030665705.1 Deltaproteobacteria bacterium
GAAGAGGAGAGCCGGGTGGGGCCCCCGGCCCGCGCCAGGTCTGGTCTTAGTGGTGCCCGGCGAGCGGCGCACGCAGTCATGCCGCGCGCGGGAAGGGCAGCTTGCCTCGCCGATAACCCGGAAAGTGCAAGCGCCGCGGTAGCGGCGCGCGCAGCGAGGCGAAGCCTCGCGAAGCCGGGCAGGCGAGCTTGCCTCGCCGATAACCCGGAAAGACCTGCCGGTGCGCTGTTATTGCAGCGCCTGCTTGGTGACCTCCGGTACCTGGAGCTGGGAGAAGACGTTCCAGCTCTTCAGGAGATCGACTGCCCGGGTGAGCTGGTGGTCACGGAGCATGCGCTCCTGGAACTCCTCCGAGCCGTCGTCCTGATCCTCAGCATCCGACTTCTCGGAGATCAGGTGCCCGGGGAGATGCTCCTCGCCGAGGCTCGGTGGAACCGCCTCCTCCGCCATGGCCGCCAACTGCGGCTCGGTGAAGGGCTCGACGACGATGTCGGGCTCGATCCGGACCTCCTGAATCGAGCGGCCACTCGGGAGGTAGTAGAGCGCCGTTGTGAGCCGGAGACCCGACCCGTCATCGAAGGGGATGATGGTCTGGACCGAGCCCTTTCCGAACGTCTCGGTCCCGACCACGAGGGCCCGCCGATGGTCCTGAAGCGATCCCGCCACGATCTCCGAGGCTGACGCGCTTCCTCCGTTGACCAGAACCACGACCGGATAGGACGGCTGGGTGCCCTCGGCGTGCGCGTGCCACTCTAGGCGGCTCCCCTCACCCCGTCCCTCGGTGAAAACGATCCGTCCTTCGTCGAGGAAGAGGTCGGCGACCTTCACGGCCTGGTCGAGAAGTCCACCGGGGTTGTCCCGCAGATCGAGCACGAGCCCTTTGAGCTCGCCCATCTCCTCGCTGGCCTCGAGAAGCTTCTCCTCGAACTCGCGGGCGGTCTTCTCCTGGAACTGCGTGAGGCGCACGTACGGCAGACCGGGCTCGATGATGTGCATCCGCACGCTCGGAACGTGGATCGCATCTCGGACGATCACGAACGGCTTCGGACTGGACCACCCCTCGCGGATGACTTGAATCATGATCTTGGTGCCGCGCGGACCGCGCATGAGCTTGACGGCTTCGTACAGGTTCATCTCCCGGGTGGACTCGCAGGAGGCCTCGGTCGCGTCAGGACAGACGGCAACGATCTGGTCCTTCGCACGGATCCCCTTCCTTGCTGCGGGCGTCCCATCGATCGGAGCCACGACGATGACGTATCCGTCTCGCTTGGTGATCTCGATTCCCAGTCCGAAAAACTCGCCCTTCGTCTCGACCTGGGTCTCGCGGAAAAGATCGCGTGTGAGGTACGTCGTATGGGGATCCAGGACGTCGAGCATCCCCTTGAGCGCCCCCTGCACGAGCTCCTCCTGTTCGACCTCGCGAACGTACTGCTGCTGGACGAGGTGGAGCACATTGGTGATGAGTGCGAGTTCTTCGTAGCGGGAGCCCGCAAAGCTCCGCAGCTGTCCGCCTCCACCGAAGAGTGCCAGCGCTACGGCGACGCTCGCGACAGCGGCTACGACCGTTCGAAACGTGCTCATCGCGTTCCTTTCCCACCGGAGGGCGCGAACCACCCCTCCGGGTTCACCGGCTTTCCGTCGTGCCGGATCTCGAAGTAGAGTCCGGGCCCGGAGAACGAACCTGTCTCCCCGACCCGGCCGATCAACTCTCCGCGCTTCACCATGGCTCCAGGCAGGACGGCCCGCTCCTCGAGATAGCCGGACACGGTCACGTCATCCACCCCATGATCCAGGATAACGATCTGGCCGTATCCCTTAAACCACCCGGCGAAGAGGACCCGTCCGTCAGCCACAGCCCAGATGGGAGCGCCGGGCGCTGCCTCGATCTCGATGCCGTTGCGCAGCGTCTGGGTGCCGAACTCAGGATCCCGCTGGCTCCCGAAACCAACACGGACCCCCCCCTCCACCGGGCGGAGCAGGCTCCCCTGCGCCAGGCCCCCCCCGGCCGAGCGGCTCGTCCGCCGCTTCGCCAGAAGCTCCTCGAGCCGAGCGGCAGCCTCCCGCAGCTCCGCGGCGGCACGCTGCTCTCGGTCGGCTCGCGTCTGGAAGAGCGCCACCAAGTTCTTACGCTCGACCAGCTGCTCCCGCACACGGTCCTCTCGAACCTCCACCTCAGCGTGGGTCTGTTTGACCTCCGAGAGGAGCGCGGCCGCCCGATCTCGGCTCGCCGTCCACTCGGCCCCTGCCGTTCGGTAGCGTTCGAACAGCCGCTCGTCTTCCCGGAGAACCCGCGCAAGAGCCTCCCGACGGAGCAGGAGATCCTGGAAGGTGCGCGCGGAGTAGAAAGCCGGAACCCCTCCCGTTGCATAGAACTTATAAAGAGCAACCAACCGCCTTTCCAGCTGCCTCTGGACACCTTTCCGGCTTCGCTCGGAGTCCTTTACCCTTTGACGCGCTTCCTTCAGTTCCCTTTCGGTCACCCGCCGTCGTTCCCCGAGCAGTCGAAGGCTCCTCCGAACCTCGTGGAGCTCTCGGTCCACGGCCTCGAGCTCGTCGAGGACTCCCTCAGCCTTCTCCCGAAGCGCGTGAGCCCGACCCTCACGGGTCTCGATCTCCTCCCGGAGCTCCGCGAGGCGCTCAGAGGTCTGCTCGGCTTTCGCGGTCGGTACCCCGGCGACGAAAACCGCAAGCGCGACCGGAGCGAGGATCCAGCCCCCGCGCCTCACGCTTCCTCGTCCATCTGAACCAGGGAGACCGCCGCCCCTCCCAGTCCGAGCCCGACGCCCGCGACGATGAGAAGAAGCACCTCCCCGGCTCCCAGGAACCGAGGCTCAGCGTGCCCAAGCAGGAAGCGCAGCGGCTCCCCGACAAGCGGAAGGCCGAGCGCGTAGAGCCCGTACAGGAGTGCCAGGGCGACGCTCGCCGCGACCACGCCCTGGGCAATGCCCTCGAGGTAGAACGGGAGCCGGACAAAGAGGGTGTTGGCCCCGACGAGGCGCTGGATGCGGATCTCCTCTTCCCGCGCGTGCAGAGCGAGCCGGAGCGTTCCGGCGACGATCGCCCCCAGCACCAGGACGAGGAAGCCGCCCAGGAACAGACCGACCCACCGCACGGCCCGCAGGATCCGCGTGTACCCCTCGACCCACTCCACGCCGTACCGAACCTCTTCGACCCCCTGCAGCGCGGCGACCCGATCGGCCAGCGCCCGGATCTCGCCGGCCGACCGCCGGTCGGCCTTCGGCTGGATCTGCACGGATGCGGGAAGCGGGTTGCGTTGGAGTCCCTCCACGAGGCTCGCCTCGGAGCCGAGCGATCGGCGGAGCTGCTTCAGCGCATCTTCAGCGGAGACGTATTGCACCGACCCGACGCCCTCGAGGGCGCGGATCTTCTCGAGGAGCGCCGAGAGGTCTCCATCGGCCGGTGCCCCTCCCGGTGCGAAGTAGGCGGCCACGCTCAAATCCTCCCCCACCTGGTCCAGCACGGAGCGCATGTTGTCCAGCACGAGGAGGTAGACCCCGAGGAGAAGCAGCCCCGCGGTCAACGTCCCCGAGCAGGCCAGGAAGATCAGGGGCGTTGCCCGGAGGCCGCGCACGGCCGAACGCGCCGCGGCCCGTGCCCGCCGCAGCCCGCTCAGGTCCATCGCGTACGCGGCGTGACCGCTTGGCCGATGTTGATGGGAAACGAATCCGGAGGACGGCCACCCACCAGCCGCCCGTGGTCGAGGACCAGTTTCCGGTGGCGGTAGCGTTCGAGCAGGGCAGGGTCGTGGGTCGCCACAACAACCGTGGCCCCTCGAGCATGCGCATCGGCGAGGATGTCCATGATGTCGAGGGCGAGGTCCGGATCCAGATTTCCGGTCGGCTCATCGGCCAGGACGATCGGCGGATCGTTGACGAGAGCGCGCGCGATGGCGACCCGCTGCTGCTCCCCGCCCGAGAGCGCCCGCGGTCGATGGTCGAGCCGATGGGCGAGCCCGAGGCGCTTGAGGGTACTCCAGACCCGCGTCCGCACCTCACGCCGCGGGCAACCTTCGATCTCCAGCGCGATGGCCACGTTGTCGAACACCGAGCGCTCCGCAAGCAGCTTGAAGTCCTGGAAGATCACTCCGATCTGGCGGCGCAGCGCGGGGAGTGTGGGCACACG
>DAOUZG010000256.1 GCA_030665705.1 Deltaproteobacteria bacterium
GGCATCGTGCACAAACTCCTGCACCGCCCGCTGGTTCGATTGCGGGCCGCAGCGGCGGAAGGAACGGGGGCCTACTACGCGGACACGGTGCAGCGGCTGTTCGCGCTCGGCGAGGAGGAGGAGGAAGAAAGGTGAGGCGGCTCCGAATCGGGACGCGGGGGAGTGAGCTTGCTCTCGCTCAGACCGAGTACGTGGCGGCTCGCCTCCACGAGCTGGGCCACGAGACCGACTTGGTGAAGATCACCACGACGGGAGACCGGATCCAGGGCTCGCTGTCCGAGCACGGGGGAAAGTCCCTCTGGGTCCAGGAGATCGAGGAGGCGCTCCTGGCCGGTGCAATCGACCTCGCGGTGCACAGCGCCAAGGATCTCCCCGTCGAGCTTGCCGATGGGCTCACGATCGGAGCACACCCGCAGCGCGAGGATCCACGCGACGTGTTCGTCGGAGCTCCGGGACGGCGCTTCGCGTCGCTCCCGCCCGGGGCGCGGGTCGGAACGGGGAGCCTGCGGCGAATCGCGCTGCTGCGGTCCCTGCGACCGGAGCTCGAACCGGTCCCCATCCGGGGCAACGTCCCGACCCGTTTGCGCAAGATCGACTCGATGCGGCTCGACGGGGTGCTTCTGGCTGCGGCGGGGCTGCTCCGCCTGGGGCTCGAGGACCAGATCCTCGACCCGCTCGACCCGGACCGCTTCATTCCGGCGGGTGGGCAGGGAGCCGTGAGCCTCGAGGTCGCAATCGACGATGAGGAAGTCGGAGACATCGTGGGTCGACTCGACGATCCGGGAGTGGCTGTGAGAATCCGCGCCGAACGCGCGTTCCTTTTCGAGCTCGGCACCGGATGCCGGACCCCCGTGGCCGTCCACGCGAGCTTCCACGGCGTTCGCCTCCGGCTCCGCGGCCTGGTCCTATCCCCCGACGGGCGCGAGCGAATCGAGGGGTCGGCGGAGGGGGACAGGGAGGCGCCCGAAACCCTCGGGGTGAGTCTCGGCCGGGAGCTGCTCCAGCGTGGCGCCGGGCGCCTGATCGAGATGGCGGGGTGAAGGGGCGCGTGGTCCTCGTCGGCGGGGGCCCCGGTGACCCGGACCTGCTCACGGTCCGTGCGGCTCGGGAGATCGCGCGCGCCGAGGTGCTGCTGTACGACGCGCTGATCGATCCGACCCTCCTCGAGTTCGCGCCGCCCGCCTGCGAGCGCATCGACGTCGGCAAGCGCGGGGACGGCTCCTCCGGTTTTCCCCAGGACCAAATCGCCGAGCTGATGATTTCCCGCGCACGAGAGGGTCGGTACGTGGTTCGTCTGAAGGGAGGAGACCCCTTCGTCTTCGGTCGCGGCGGAGAGGAGATGAGCGCGCTCGCAGCGGCCGGCGTTCCATTCGAAGTCGTTCCAGGAATCACCTCGGCGATCGCCGTGCCGGCCTATGCGGGTATCCCCGTTACCGATCGACGATTCTCCTCTTCGTTTGCGGTGGTCACCGGACACCGGGGAAAGAAGCCCCTCGATGATCGGACCGACTGGGAGGGTCTCGCGCGCAGCGCCGAGACACTCATCGTGCTCATGGGAACCACGTGGCTCGCCGACATCGTGGATCGGGTCATCCGGGGTGGACGCGATCCGCAAACCCCGGCCGCTGTGATCGAGCGCGGTACCGGTCCACACCACCGCGTCGTCACGGCCCCGCTCGCGGAGCTTCCCGAGCGCGTTCGGGAGGCGGGCCTTCGCGCACCGACGGTGATCGTGATCGGGGAGGTGGTCCGATGCCGCGATGCGCTGGCGTGGTACGAGGCTCGGCCGCTGTTCGGGCGCCGCGTCCTCGTCACCCGGGAGGCCGAGCAGGGTCGGGCGCTCGTCGGGCTGTTGCGCCGGCAGGGGGCCGACCCGGTACACGTCCCCCTCATCGTTTTTCTCCCGCCGGAGGACACCGGACCGATCGACCGGGCGCTCGAGAAGATCGACCGCTACGACTGGATCGTGTTCACGTCGGCCAACGCGGTGCATGCGGTGGCAGGGCGTCTTCGGAAGCTCGGCCGCTCGACCGCGGAGCTCTCGCGAACCCGTGTGGCCTGCGTCGGCCCGAAGACCGAAGAGGCGGCCCGCCAGGCCGGGATGGCAGTCGAGCTGGTTCCCGCGGGTCCCGCCCTTCCCTCAGAGCTGGTGCAGGAGATGAGCCGACGGGCCGACCTGGCGGCTGCGCGGATCCTGTTTCCCCGCGCACGAGAGGGACGGGAGGCGCTTGCCGACGGGCTCACGGAGAGCGGGGCCACCGTCGACACGGTGGAGGCCTACCGGACGGTGCGACCGGAGGAGGCGGGCGAGAGGCTGCGGGTGGCCGTCGAGGCGGGGCTGGATGCGGTGACCCTGATGAGTCCCTCGGCGGTCCGACACCTGGCGGATCTCCTCGGGGATTTGGACTTTCGGCAGCTCGGGGAGCGGAGCGTGTTTGCCTGCATCGGGCCGACGACCGCGGCCGCCGTGATGGAGCGAGGTGTGGAGCCTCGGGTCATAAGCGAGGCCTCCACGACGGAGGCGTTGGTGGAGGCCCTCGAGCTACACTTTGGGAGGCGCAATGATGTCGTTTCCTCGTAGTCGGCCGCGGCGGCTTCGCCGAACGGCCGAGATCCGTAGCCTGGTGCGAGAGACGCGGGTCGAGCCGCGGGATCTCGTTCTTCCGCTGTTCTGTGTTCCCGGGCGGGGGGTGCGAGATCCGGTCCCCTCGATGCCGGGTGTGGAGCGGCTTTCCGTCGATGAGCTCGTCGCGGAGGGGAAGGAGGTTCTCGACCTCGGGATCCCGGCAGTGATCCTCTTCGGCATTCCAGAGCGCAAGGATGCCCTCGGGTCCGGAGCCTACGACGCGGACGGGATCGTGCAGCGGGCGACGCGCTCCTTGAAGGATGCGGTGCCCGAACTCGTGATCGTCGCAGACGTGTGTCTCTGTGAATACACGGACCATGGACACTGCGGCGTGTACGACGGGGTTCACGTGCAAAACGATGCGACCCTACCCTTGCTCGCGCGCACCGCCGTTTCGCTCGCTCGCGCGGGTGCGGACATCATTGCCCCGAGCGACATGATGGACGGGCGGGTGCGGGCGATCCGCGACGCGCTCGAAGCCGACGGACTCGAGCACGTTCCGATCCTGTCCTACGCAGCGAAGTACGCCTCAGCCTTCTACGGGCCATTTAGGGACGCGGCCGAGTCCACTCCGCAGGAGGGAG
>DAOUZG010000196.1 GCA_030665705.1 Deltaproteobacteria bacterium
GCATATCAGTCGTTATTCCGAGCGAGTGCAACGCCGCGAGCACGGATGCAACGGCTGCCGGGAATGCAAGCGAACTTCCGGGACAGGACACTAGGGGACGAGCTCGCGGTAGGCGCCGTGGTGATAGACGAGGGGAGCACGGTCGGTGACGGTCGTGTCTACCACCTCTCCCACGTAGATGATGTGGTCCCCGGCCTCTTCTTCCTGGACCACCCGACAGTCGAGTGTCGCAACCGCACCTGGGATCCGCGGGCACCCGGTGGGACCCACGGTGCACTCGAGCCCTTCAAACCGTCGGTCCTCCTCTTCCTTGCTGGCAAACCGCGTGGAGAGATCTTCCTGCCCCTGCGCGAGGATGCTGACCGCGAAGGTTCGGCCCTTTTGAATGAGCTCGTGTGTGTTGGATGACCTGGCCGCGCAGATCAGGACGAGCGGCGGGGCGAGGCTCAGCGAGGCAAAGGACGACACGGTCATCCCGTGGACGGCGCCTCCGTATTGAGAGGTCACGATGGTGACGCCGCTCGTCCAGCGCGAAAGTGTCCGCCTAAAGGTGTCGGCCTCGATCGTCATTGCGCGCTTTCCCCTTCGGTTATGCTCTCGAAAGTGTGGTTGGCACGGGACGTGTCTCCATCCCGTGCGCGAGCATACCCCCCACCGGCCCGGAAGGTGGGGTTGTAGCAGGACTCCCGTTCGGTTTATACATCCCGCGTTGGAGCCGTCGCATCGAGATCAACGTGCTTCGCGAGGGGACGCGCCCGCCTCGCGTAGGGCCAGCAGGAGGCCCGCCCGCAGCGCCTACCTCAAGGGGGGCGAGGCCGGCGCCGATTCTGTCTCCGTGAACAGCTCGACACGGAGGAAGGGTGTGAGGTTTTCGCGGCCCTCGGTTTGGATTCCCGTCACGCTCGGGTTGATCCTGATCGTGGGTTGCGCGGGCCCCACGGAGCGGGAGAAGCCGGGTTCGGCCGCGAAGCGCGCGGAGCCGAAGGCGACGATGAACGGTGATCTCAAGGCCGGCTCTCGAAGCTTCGAGCAGTTCTGCAGCAGTTGGATCTCCAAGCTTCAAAACCGACACCAGACCAACGAGAAGAGCGTACAGTTCAAGCGAACGGGGGGCCTCTACATCGGTGAGTTCACGGGCTACGGCCGGAGGCCACTCCGTTGCGAGGCGACGCCCACAGGAAAGCCGGTCACCCCTCTCGTCGGGCGTATGGGCTACCACGAGATCCGTTACCAGAAGTCCGGGAAGACGCAGAACCAGGCACGAAAGAGCAAGCCGCGCGAGCTGTACCGGATCGAGGTGACGGAGCTGTTTCGCTACGACGGCAAGACCTGGGTCTACTAGAACCCATCTCAGAACCCCCGGACCGAGCCAGGCCGCTCTGGCGGGCCGAGATCAAGGCGTCGCGAGCGAGGCATATCAGTCATTAGTCCGAGGGAGCGCAACGCAGAGATCGGCCCGCCAGGGCGGTCTGGCGACGGGAGTGGGTTTTTGAGATGGGTTCTAGCGCTAGCCGCTCGACGACGCCGACCCCAAGATCCGAACCAGTGCGAGATCGTTGACGTTTGTATCGGTGGGACCAGTCCGAATGAGGTCGCCCGTCGCCTCGAGGAGCGGATAGGCATCGTTGTTGTCGAGGTGGGCGTGCGGAACGAGGCCGCGCCGTCGCGCCCGGGAAAACGTCTCCCCGTCCACGAGCGCGCCGGCTGCATCCGTCGGGCCGTCCGTCCCATCCGTCCCGGCGAAGAGCGCCGCCACCGGCTCTCCGGGGACTGCGAGCGCGAAGGCCAGCGCGCACTCCTGCGCCCTCCCTCCCCTTCCTGAGCCCCGCACCCGCACGATCGGCTCACCGCCGGCCACGAGCAGATCGACGCCTCCCTCTCGGGCCGACGGAACGAGGCGCGCAAGACCTTCTCCCTCTTCGCGCGCCTCTCCGTAGAGACACGCTCCTCGAGACCACACGCGAAGCCCTCGCCTCTCGGCCTCGCGGGCCGCCGTGCGAAGAGCGTCATCGAGCGTCGCCACCGTTCGGTGTTGAACGCGTCCGAATACAGGATCGCCGGGCTTCGGGGTCTCAGGACGCTCGCCGGCGGCTCCCTCTTCGAAGTACAGGCGCACGGCCTTCGGCGCAGCGTCGACGAGGCTCGCCCCACGCAGAACTGAAAGGGCCTCGAAAAACGTGCTCGGGTCGGTCGCCGTCGGGCCGGAGCCGATCGTGTCGATCCGGTCGCCCCGCACATCCGAGACCGCCAGTGTGATGACCCTCGCCGGACAAGCCCGAACGGCCAGGCGGCCGCCTTTGATCCGGGAGAGGTGCTTGCGAACCGCGTTCAACCCGGCAATGTCCACGCCGGCGCGGAGAAGCAGCTCCGTGACGCTCTGCTTGTCCTCGAGCCCCACCCCCTCAACCGGAGAGGTCCACAGCGAGGAGGCGCCACCCGAGATCAGCACGAGGAGGAGATCGTCCGAGCCGAGACCTTCGGCGATCTCCAAAGCCTCGGACGCCGCCCGAACCGATCGTGCGTCGGGGACCGGATGTGCAGCCTCGCGAACCTCGAGGCCTGAAACCGGCCGACCGTGACCCTCCTTGGTCACGACGAGCCCGCCGCGGATCCGTGAGCCGAGCGCTGCCGTCGCGCCCTCCGCCATCGCACACGCGGCCTTTCCGACCCCGAGCACCGTGACCGGACCCTCGGGAAGCGGCTCGGCTCGAAGGCTCCGCTCGACGACCGTGCTGCCTCGGACCGCCTCCAGGGCTGCACGGTAGATTCCGAGCAGCGTCTCCCGCTCGCTCACTCCTCGCGTTCACTCCTCAGACGGGGGAACCAGGACGATCTCGATTCTGCGGTTCCTGGCGCGGCCCTCCCGGGTGGCGTTGTCTTCGATCGGTCGGTACGGGCCGAATCCGACCGCGGAGAGTCGTTCCGGGGGGAGCCCCTGCTCGGCCAAGAAGCGTAGAACCCGGGCCGCCCGTGCGCAGGAGAGCTCCCAGTTCGACGGAAACCGGCTCGTGGAGATCGGCACGTTGTCGGTGTGTCCCTCGACGCGGATCTGATGTCGGCGGTCCTTCTGGAGCTGCACGGCGACCTTGGTGAGGACCGCGCGGCCTTCCGGTTTGATCTCCACACGCCCCGAATCAAAGAGAATCCTCTCGAGCGCCCGAATCTGGAGGCGCCCACGGAGCTGGTGAATTTCGATCTGCCCCCGCGACACCTCCTCCTCGAGCTGCTCGACCAGGCTGTGGTAGCCGGCCTGGATCTCTTCCACGGCTGCCTCGCTCCCCTTCCGTAGCCGCTCCGTCTCCTCGAGGCGCGCACGCAGATCCGCGTTCTCCTGGCGCAGATCCTCGAGCTCGTTGATGAGCTCGAGGCGTTCCTTGCCCAGCGACGCACGCTCCAGCTCTCGCCGCTCTAGCTTCTCCGAGAGCTCCGCCGTCCGGGCACGCTCGGCGGCGAGGTCCGCCTCCACCGCCTGGCGCGTTGAGAGCTCCTGTTCGTAGGTCGAGCGGGGAACGACACAAGCGGTGAGGAGCAGAAGGCCGAGCGTCGGGAGGACGGCCCGTGCGGGAATCACCGGCCCACCGCCTCGCCGAAGACCAGGGCGAGTACCTCTTCGACGTCGTCGACGAGTTCGATTTTCAGGCCGGCGAGCTGAGCGGAGGGGATATCGGCCAGATCCTTTTCGTTGCGGGAGGGAAGGATCACCCGGGTTACCCTGGCCCGCTTGGCGGCAAGCACCTTCTCCTTGATGCCCCCCACCGCAAGGACCCGGCCCCGAAGCGTAATCTCACCCGTCATCGCGAGGTCCGGAGGAACGGGGCGGTTCAGGAGCAGGCTCACCAGCGCGGTCACGATCGCGATCCCCGCGCTCGGGCCGTCTTTCGGTGTCGCCCCCGCGGGAACGTGCACGTGGAGGTCGTCCTTCGAGAATCCCTGCGGGTCGAACCCGAGCTCGTGGGCCCGCGTACGCACGACCGATCGCGCCGCCTCGACCGACTCTCGCATCACGTCACCAATCGATCCCGTGATCTTGAGGCGACCCCTACCCGCCATGCGCGTCGCCTCGATGAAGAGGATCTCCCCGCCTGCATCGGTAACGGCGAGCCCGACGGCCACACCCGGAATCTGAACCCGACCGGCG
>DAOUZG010000109.1 GCA_030665705.1 Deltaproteobacteria bacterium
GTCCCTCTGCAAGGTAGCGGTATTCGTGGGCATGCCGTGGGTTGGCCATCGAGAGCATGAACGCGCCCACCCGCGCGCGCGTGATGGAGGGCAGAATCGTCTCGAGACCTACGTCGAACTCGTGGGGGCCCTCGTAGTTTCCCCAGCAGACGTGCATACGGACCCGGTCGCGGGGGACGTTCTCGAGGGCGGCATTGACTGCCGCGACCACATGATCGACGAAACGCAAGAACTCCTCGACCGACCGATCCGCGAAGGACGTGTGTCTCTCCATTGCCAGGTCGGGACAGTCGATCTGGAGAACGAATCCCTCCGAGACGATGTGCTCGTACTCGGTCCTCAGTGCTTCAGCCAGCGCATCTACGTAGACCTCGAGGGTGGGGTAGTACTCGTTCTGCATGGCCGCGGCGATAATCCCCGGCGACGCAGCGGTCATGAACGGCTCGATGAAGCTCGTCGCCTGCTCCCCCAAAATCCGCTTGAAGTCGGAGCACTCCCTCTCGAGCAGCGACCGATCGGCGTAGCGGACCTCCCCGATCGCCTTGGGTGCGCTCATCAGGTTCACCGAATCACGCTGCGCGTACTCGGGCACCTTGAACTCGAGGTACGTCGGGTAGCGGACGATGTCCGCCATCACGGGCCGCTGGCTCTCGCCCCCGAACCCGCTCATCCGCTCCCTCACGTAGGTGAAGAAGCTCTCACGGGGCTGCTCCCCGTTGTTCCCCACATCGATGCCGACCTCGAGCTGCCTCTCGACGATCCGGCGGGTGGAGTCCTCCACCGCCTTCTCGAGGGCACCGCGGTCGACCGTCTCTCCCCGGCTGAGCCGCGTCTGGAGGCCGACGAGCTCCTTACTCCTGGGGAGGCTCCCCGCGTGGGTCGTGAGAAATCGGGACTCGCTGCGCCTCATTTCAGCCCTCCTCCGAAAGGGACCGCAGGCCGCTGGCTGTCGACTTGCGATTCTATCCCGCGGGCCGGAATCGGGTAGGATGGAAAACAGAGCAAACCGGGGGAGGACCACCATGAGAGCCGCGGAGCTGGGGTTCGATGAGGGTCGACTGGAGCGACTGCCGCTGGCGATCGAGCAAGACGTCGCAAACGAGCGTTACGACGGTGCGGTCGTGCTCGTCGCGAGGGGAGGGGAGATCGCTCTTCACCAGGCGGTGGGCTTCGCCGAGCGCGCGAGCGGCCGCAAGGCGCGCCTCGACGATATCTTCTACCTCTTCTCGATCACCAAGACGTTCACCGGCGCCGCAGTGCTGAGACGGGTCGATCAGGGCGAAGTCCTTCTGACGACCCCCGTCGCCGAGATCATCCCCGAGTTCGGGATTAAGGGGAAACAGCGGGTCACCATCGCACAGCTCCTCACCCACACGGGGGGGATGCCTCCGGAGCTGCCTCCCCTTCCGCTCGATAAGGTCGGGGACCTCGAGGCGGTTGTGGCGTCCATATGCCAACAGCCCCTCGGCTCGGCCCCAGGGCGCCTCGTCAGCTACAGCCCCCTCGGAGCGCACGCCGTGCTCGGGGAGGTGGTCCGCCGTCTGGATGGGGGAACGCGACCGTTTCGCGAGATCCTCGCGGAGGAGCTCTTCGGGCCGCTCGGTATGAAGGACACAGCGCTCGGCCTGCGCGCTGATCTTGCCGCGCGTCGTGTGCCCGTGGTCGTCCGGGACCGCACGCCCGGGCTCTTCCTCCCCGAGCTTCTGGAGGCCATGAACGTGCTTCTGGACGAGACGACCGAGATTCCCGGCGGGGGCGGGGTCGCGACCGCGTACGACGTGTTCCGCTGGGCGGAGGCACTCCGCCGGGACGGCGAGCTGGAGGGCGCACGGGTGCTCTCGCCGGCGATTCTCGATCTGGCCACCTGTAACCACACAGGCACGGAGCCCAATCACCTCTTCGACTACATGCGGGAGCTGCGCGGCTGGGACGAGTTTCCGGCCTTCCTCGGCCTCGGCTTCTTCGTCCGCGGCGAGGGTATCTTTCCGATGCCCTTCGGTCTCACCGCCTCACCGCGGACTTTCGGCGGCCTCGGTGCAGGCTCGACCATGTTCCTCGTCGATCCCGAGCGCGAGCTCGTCTTTGTATGCCTGACGGTGGGGCTGGTCGAGGAGTCACGCAACTTTGACCGTCTGCAGAGGCTCTCGGACCTCGTGTTCTCGGCCATTACGGACTGAAACGGACGGAGGCCTAGATGAGTTCAAGTGGGCGTTGGACTGCCAGAGATATGCCCGATCAGATCGGAAAGACGATCCTTATTACCGGTGGAAACAGCGGGATCGGCTACGAAGCAGCGCGGGCGCTGGCGCAGGCCGGCGCCCGGGTGGTGCTGGCCTGCCGCGACACGAGCAAGGCCGAGGCGGCCGCCGATTCGATCCGCGGCGGGCATGCCCGAGCAGAGGTAGAGACACTTCCGCTCGACCTTGCCAGCCTCGTATCGGTGCGTGACTGTGCCAAGGCGTTCACCGATCGACACGACGCTCTGCACATCCTCATCAACAACGCGGGGGTCATGGCGATTCCCCGGCGGACGACCGCCGACGGCTTCGAAATGCAGATCGGAACTAACCACCTGGGCCACTTCGCACTCACGGGGCTGTTGCTTGAACCCCTGCTCGCCACCGAGGGGGCCCGCGTGGTCAACGTGAGCAGCACGGCACACCGCATGGGCCGTATCCACTTCGACGATCTGCAGGGGGAGCGTCGGTACCGGCGGTGGGGTGCTTACGGCCAGAGCAAGCTCGCCAACCTCCTCTTCACCTACGAGCTTCAGCGCCGCCTCGATGCGGCGGGGCGTGCCCTCCTCAGTGTCGCCTGCCACCCGGGCTGGGCGGCGACGAACCTCCAGTATGCAGGTCCGCGCATGGACAACTCGAAGCTCATGGAGGTGCTGGCAGGCGGGCTGAATCGACTCCTGGCGCAGGATGCGACCATGGGATCGCTGCCGACGGTCTACGCGGCGGCCTCGCCAGACGTGAGGGGCAGCGACTACATCGGCCCCGACGGCCTTGGGGAGATGTGGGGGCATCCCAGGAAGGTGAGTTCGAATGCATGGTCCCACGACCGAGAGGGGGCGATTCGACTGTGGGAGACGTCGGAGGCGCTCACCGGAGTCCGCTACGATGCGCTCGCCCGAGGTTAGGCGCTCCGGCCACCCCTGTTTACAATGCCCGCGCTCCGAGTAGAATGCGGCCTCCCGGGTCCGTGAGCCCTCAGCGCGTAGGTCCGCATCTGCGCTTCGTCGAGTAGCCCACGACCCTCGAGCCGGAGTGTCCCATGCGCGTGCTGCTGATCAACCCCTTCTTCCCATTGGAAGAGTGCCCACGTCTGCTCGTTACGTTGCCCTACCTCGCGGCTGCTCTGAGCGCGGACGGGCACGAGGTCAAGATCCTCGACCTGCTCCTGGCCCGCACAAGCCCCGACAAAATCGAACGGTGCATGGAGCGTCTGCGCCCCGAGTTGGTCGGCATTACCTCCGTCACCTTGAACCATCACCTGGCGGAAGCTATCGCCCGGGTGGTCCGCAAGTGCGACGAGCGTGTGCCCATCATGATGGGCGGGCCCCATGTCTCCTTCGAGATCGAGGGCTCGTTTCAGAGCCTGCCAGCGCTCGACTTCATCGTCCGAGGCGAGGGGGAGGGTACGGTCGTGGAGCTCGCGCGGGCTCTCGAGGGTCGCGGCGACCTGCGTGACGTCCGAGGACTCGCCCTCCGCAACGGGGATCGCATCGTCTGTAACGAAAGCCGCCCCCCCGAAGAGGACCTCGACGGACTCCCTACCCCCGCGCGTGATCTTCTCCCGCTCTCCCGCTATCTCGCCTTCGAGAGCATGGCCAGCGTAGTGACGAGCCGCGGCTGCCCCTACGAGTGTGTCTTCTGCTCAGCGCCCGCCTGGACCGGGCGCAAGGTGCGTTACAGAACGCCGTCGCTCTGCGTCGACGAGATCGAGGAGCTGGTCGGCCTCGGCTTCAGGGAGATTACCGTAGAGGACGAGCTCTTTACCCTTCACCGCAAGCACCTGCACGCCGTCTGCAGTGACCTCATCCGACGCGACCTGGGGATCCGTTGGAACGCCTTCTCGCGCGTCGACACCATTACGCCCGAGAACATCTCTCTCATGGCCGAGGCAGGCTGTCAGGCCATCTGTTTCGGCGTCGAGAGCGGCAACCAGGAGGTGCTCGACCGGATCAAGAAGAAATCGAACCTGGCGAAGGTGCGAGAGGCGATGCGGATCACCGAGGAGGCCGGAATCGCGGCACTCGCCTCGTTCATCATCGGTCTTCCCGGAGAGACCGAGGAGACGCTGCGCGACACCGCGAGCCTTGCCAAGGAGCTGCATGACGAGTTCGGCTCGCTCTACGGCTTCCACATCCTGGCGCCCTTTCCGGGTAGCGAGCTCCGGGAGCGTGCGGCGGAATACGGGCTGGAGATCCTGACGAACGACTGGAGGCTCTACGACGCGAACCATGTCGTCTCACGGACGCCGGGCGCGGAGCCCGCGTCGGTCCAGGCGCTCGCGGACGCGTACGACGAGACGATGGAGCGCTACGTGCGCTACCAGGGCCATCTTTTCACGACCGGTCAGCTCACCGGGTACGAACGCAAGGAGTATCTCCGGCGGCGACGGCAGTCGCTGCTCTGGAAGCTCCTGCTCGACGAGACAATCGAATCGCTGCCCCCGTTCCGAGGCGAGGCCGTGAGCCAGCTCAAAGTGCACCTGGCTCAGGCAACGGGAGCGGAACCCGCTCTGGTCCACGAGGAGATTGATCGAGTGCTGTCCCTCGGGGCTCTCGTTGGCGATTCGACCTCCGAGGGTGTTCGCTACCGGTGGGCGGAGTGAGGATCCTCGCTGTAGCGCCGAGTCTCCCCGGTTGTTCGACCGGCGTCCGGTTCGTCTAGCCGGTTGGGCCCACGTGCGTAACCTCGAACTGGGCCGAGATGAGAGCCTCGTCGCGATCCCAGAGTGTGATCCGCCACCGTCCTTCCGTTAGGGGGAAACGCCCGGGGTAGTTCACCCAGGTTCTAGACCAGCTGGGGTCCGGGGTAAAGAGCGACGACCACGTCTCACCCGAAGGGGATGTCCAGGCGTACCGGATGCTCCTGCTCTTTGCGTAGGGCACCCAGACGGTCCACGCGACCGGCAGATCGGTAGCGCTGATCGGAGTGTTGCGAGTGAATCGACCGGTCGCGTCGCGGGTGCCGACGATAACTCGCTTCGGCCCCGTGGAACCCAGCTCCGAGGCTGCCAAGACACGGCCACCGGGGCTCTCGTAGCCGCGTAGGCGTTCCACGAACATCCGGTTGGAGACCGCAAACCACTTTGCGCAGAGCTTGTCGTAGAGCTTCACACGTTCGGGATGTCGATGCGCGTCATTCTTCTGCTCCCCGGGGTCAAGGTCCAGATCGTAGAGCTCAGGGCGCTTCTCCCCGCTTCGACGGGCGACGAACTTCCAGTGCCCGTCGCGCAGGCCCCACAGTTCCGGGTGGGCATTCTTGTGAAAGAAGACGGGTCTCGGTTCGTAATCGTACGGCCAGAGGCTCTGCCCCGGAACATCCACCGCTTCGGTCCCCAGCGCATGTAGCACCGTAGGGAGCACATCTCCCATGGTGGCGACGCGCTCCGATACGATCCCCTCGTCGAGCACGCCGGGTGCCAGAAGAATCAAAAAGCTCCGGATGTTCTCCTCGTAGAGAAAATTCTTGTGTGTGAAGTTTCCACCGTGTCGTTTTCCGAACGCTTCGCCGTGATCGCCCATGATCAGGATCAGAGTGGTCTTGAGCAGCCCCCTGCGCTTCATACTCGCGAGCAGTCGGCCCAGAAAGGCGTCGCTGTAGCGCAGTGCGCGCAGATAACGGCTCTCTAGATCCTGGTCTCCCTCCTCGTGATCGCCCGGCGGGACCGAGTAGGGATGGTGTGTCGAAACGGTAATGTACTCTGCGAAGAACGGGGTGCCTTCGGTGTCAGCGCGGGCCATCCAGGCGACGGCTTCCTCTCGCAGCGCGTCGTCCGCGACTCCCCAGGAGTTGAGCCGGTGGAGCGCTCTCCACGCCTTCGGCTTCGTCTCGGCGCTCTCGATTACTTCGAAGCCTAGGCTGGCCATAAAGCCGTCCAGGTTCTCGAAGTTCATATCGCCCACTGAGAAGAGCGCCGTGCGGTAGCCTCTCTCGGTCAGTACACGCACGAGCGTGGGGCCTGTGTACTCGTGGGAGAGATCATCGTAGACGCTGCCCCAGGTGATCGTTGGACCGCCGGTATGGAGGCTAGCCATGGAGCGGACCGTTCCCGGAAAGGTTGAGTAGAGCGAGGTGAACGCGATGCCGTTCTCGAGGTGCTTCGCCAGGACGGGGGTTCGATCGGCAGAGATCTGTCCGTCGGGAAAGAGCTGGAGCGAGCCGACGGATTCCATCATCACGAGGAGCACGTTCAGATCGGATCGTCTCTCCTGGAGCTTCTCGAGGGCTCGGTGCAGGGCGGCGTCGACCTCCGGCTCCGCGGGGATCTTGCCAGCCGTGAGGCGGTAGAGCTGCTCCTCGGAGATGCCCTCCGGCTCCTCC
>DAOUZG010000052.1 GCA_030665705.1 Deltaproteobacteria bacterium
CACCTCCGCGGCGAGTGCGGCGCGGCTGTGGAGGAGCTGTCGGAGGAGGACGGTGACAACCTGCAGTGCGCCCATTGCGGGTCCCGTGTAAGAGGACTGCCCCGAGTGTAACGCGTAGCCTCATTTGGACCTGCGGTCGGAAAATGCAAACACTGGCGGGACGTTCCGAGTATTTGACCGGCACAGGTCGATTGACTCTGGCTCGAAGCCGCTGATAGAGTGCCGAAGCCCTCTCGACCTGCCGGCGCGAGGGAGACCTGAGCCGGAAAGGAGCTCGGCAATGAACGATCGCACGGCTTCGATGGACGAAACGAGAGCCAGAATAGTCTCGCGAGCCATCGAGGCACGGCAGAAGGGAGACGGGAGACCGTTCCTGATCGCGCACTTCATCACCAATCGGTGTCCGTGCAAGGGCGCCAGTTGCCTCTGGTTACACAACGATTGGGAGGACGTGCCGCTCGCGGACTTGAAGCGCTTCTACGCGGAAGCGAAGGAAGAGGGATTCATCGGCACGGCGATTTCCGGTGGGGAGCCGTTCATCAGAAAGGACCTCGGGCAGATCGTCCGCTTCATCAAGGAAGAAGCGGGAATGCCGATTCTGCTCTTCAATACGGGATGGTATCTGAAGCAACGCATGGACGAGGTGCTGCCTTACATCGACATGATGCTGCTGAGCCTCGATTCGCCGCGCCCGGAGCGGCACGACGAAATTCGGGGTCTGCGTGGGCTCTTCGATCGCCTCATCGAAGCGGTCGGACTCGCCCAGACCAGGTATCCCGGCATTTCCTATCAATTCAATTGCTGTGTGCAGAAGGGCGTTGCCGATGAGATCGATGATCTGATCGCGCTGACCGAAGAGATTGGAGTGCACATCTCCTTCGACGTGATCACCGAGTACCGCCATGGTGAGGGGGGTCGGGCTTTCACCAGGACCGAGATGGGACTGCCGATGGAAGAGCTGCAGGAGGTGTGTGCGCACCTGCTGGGGAAGAAACGGGACGGGGCACCGATTCTGAATTCGGAGCTCTACTTCAGGTACTTCATCGAGGGGCGGTCCGGCTATCGCTGCCACTTTCCCAAGCTCGCGATGTCCATCGACGGCAGGGGGTACGTCGAGGATTGCCTCAATCTAGACCGGCCGATCGCCAACATCCGAGAAACGCCCTTGAAGGAGATCATGCAGCTGCGCCGCTTCGGGCAGCTGCGGCAGGACGCCGAGGAATGCTCCTCGTGCAACTCCCCGACCATGGTGGATCTCTCCCATGTATGGGAGAACCCGCAGCTGATTTTCGAACGCGGAGGGATCGCGATTGGCTAAGAGCGGTTCGCGGCTTTCTCCGCGACGCGCTCTGGTGCCAATCCTCGACTGCCTGGATCGCTCGTCCAAGGTGGCTCACCAGAGACCCGAGCCCACCGAAGACGGAACCAGGTTTCCAGCATTCCCGTGGGACCTCCGAACGATCATCTTGCTGTTTCCGCCGGAAGCGCCGTTTCGTTTCATGAACCTCAACCTGCTCCTCGGCTTGACCGGAACTCCCTTCGACCAACCCGAACAGCTGGGTCCTCTGGATGCCGGAGACGCATTCGACCTCCAGTTCTGCCTGGAGGGGAGGAAGCGGTGCGCCACCTACAAGCGCTATCACTCGATCACCCGGGATCTTTCCTATCGCCCCGCGGCCACCGAATTCCTCCTCGGTGAGAGGCTGCGCTTCGAGGGTTCCTGGCCGATCTACAGGATTCGATATCGACAGCCCGAAGCGGAGCTTTCACTGACGCTGCATTTCGACTCCTGGGAGGATTTCCACTGGTGGGCACACGCACCACGGCTCTATTGTCACTACACCAGCTTCGGCAGATGCCGGATGGATTGGCAATGGGAATCCGAGGGCGGGGCAGTCGAGGTCCCGGCCCTGCACGATCACGGTTGGGGAAGAAACCTGTTACCGCTGGAAGTGCCACTCAGGACCTTCCGCTACGAGGTGTTGCAGCTCCGGGACAGAACGGAGAACGCCGACGGCCTTGCCATCTCATTGTGGACCGAAGGCCCTTTCGGAATGGAGTTGAAGAAGTCAGGGGTGCTCCGGTGGGGCCGAGAACACAGCCAGGTGATGAATCGCTACGAATACCGGGTGCTCGAGTGGGAGACGTTCGAGAACTACGCCGGCGCGCCGTGCCGCGTGCCTCGTCGCTGGCTCGGGCGGCAGACCGGAAGCGGAGTCGAACTCGAATACGAAGCGCAGAGGAGCACCGAACCCAGAGCCGTTCTGGGCAACGGGTTTCTGTTCGGATTCGATTACCAGGGAATATGGAAGGGACCCGCGGAGCGGGCGCTCCAAGGAGAAGGCTACTCGGAGCAGCTGGGTCGCTTCTACGTCAAGTGAGCAGCGGGGCGTAGGACTCGGGGCTCACCTGGTCCTCCAGGGTCCGATAGAAGGTCTCCGCGTCGCGCACTCGGGGAGGTGTACCGGGAACGGTTTGCGCCCGGACCGGAGGTGCATGTGCTCACCCGCGCTGAGCCCCACAACTTCCGAAACCGCGAGTGGCGTCGGATTCTCAAGCGCGCGGGGATTGGTCCGCGAAAGATCAAAGATCTCCGCGACACGTTTGCATCTCATCTACTGAGCCAGGGTATCCCGCTCGGATATGTCTCGAGGCAGCTCGGGCACAGCGATCTGTCCGTAACGGCGCGTCACTATGCCCGCTGGGTCGGGGATGATGTCTATCTCGGGGAAGTCGCCGACGACGATTCGCTAAGTACGCGGAAACGTGGCGCGCCCGGCACGACTCGAACGTGCGACCCCCAGGTTCGAAGCCTGGTGCTCTATCCAACTGAGCTACGAGCGCGTGGAGTCAGGATGAACCATCCCTGATGTTGGAGGACGCCGCCAACCCTCGCAACCCGGCGCACCAGGGGCCGAGCCCCTTCGGTGGCCTACCGAGGCCCGTGCTAGGCTAACGGCGATGTGCGACTGCGTTGTGGCTCTCGGCGAAGGAACCGCGCGGCGGGCGACACTGTTCGGCAAGAACAGCGACCGCGAGCGGGACGAGGCCCAGCCCCTGCGGGCGCTGCTTCGGGCGGAGCACGCGCGTGGCGCGCAGGTCCGGTGCACCTACATCGAGGTTCCCCAGGTCCGCGAGACCGCGGCCGTGCTCGGGACGGGACCCTCCTGGTGCTGGGGACTCGAGCAGGGAGTGAACGAGCACGGGGTCCTGATCGGCAACGAATCGGTCTTCACCCACGAGGAGCTCGAACTCCCCCCCGAGGGCCTCCTGGGTATGGATCTGGTCCGGCTGGCACTGGAGCGCACCTGTTCAGCCCGGGAAGCGGTCGAAACGATCGGGCGACTGATCGAGGAATTCGGCCAGGGCGGCAAGGGCTGGCTCCACATGCCACTGGGCTATTCCAACGGGTTCCTGATCGCGGACCCCTCTGAGGCGTGGAGCCTCCAGACCTCCTCCCGCCGCTGGGTTGCGAAGCGAGTCGGGGATCTCGGCGCAATCTCGAATCTTCCCTCGATTGGGGACGACTGGGAGCTCGGAAGCGAGGACGTGGAGCACTTCGCGATCGAGCGGGGCTGGTGGTCGCCGGATCGGGGACGACTCCATTTCGAGCAGGCCTATTGGTCGACGAAGCTGTTCGTAGCAGCTGGCTCGGAGGGTCGACTGCGACGATCGACGAGCCTTCTCGAGGCGGGTCGGGGACGCCTCTGCGAAAGGGAGCTCTTTTCGCTGCTGAGAGACCACGGCGGCGAGACCGTTCCTCCCCCCGCGGAAAAGACGGAGGAGGCCTACTACACGCTCTGCGCGCATAACGACGTCCAGGGCGATACAGCGGCGTCGATGGTGGTCGCACTCGACCGCCCCGCACGCTGGTTCGCCCTCGGCACGCCCTGCACGAACGTGTATCTGCCCCTCTACTTCGAGGGTAAGGTTCCCGAGACTCTGACCCGCGCCGACGCACAGCCGGAGCCGGGATCCGCGTGGTGGACGTTCAAGCACCTCCAGCGCCTGGTGGAGGCGGATTTCGCGAACCGGCTGCCCCGGGTCCGCGAGGCGCTCGACCCGCTCGAGGCGGAGTGGCTCGCCTGGAAGGGGGTCCCCGGCGACCCGACCGCTCAGATGGAGGAGGCGACCGCCCGGGCCCTCGAGACCTGCAACCGGCTCATTCGCGAGCTGGAGTAGGCGATCCACGCCGGGGTGACGGAAGTCCCGCGTCGTTTTACACTGTGAGCGTGGCGTTTCCGATCCCGCTTCCGCTGTCCATGCGGCAGCTTGTCGAAGATGTCGACAAGCGGCTGGGGCGCCTCCCGACCCCGCTCAACGAGTACGGCTACGATCCCTACGGCCTCTCACCCTCGTACGCGCGCAAGCTCGCGATCCTGGGGGCCCTCGTCTACCGTTACTACTTCCGTGTCGAGACCCACGGAATCGAGAATCTTCCTCCCGGCCGGGCGCTCGTGATCGGCAACCACGCAGGTAACACCATTCCGTATGATGGAATCATCCTCGGTCTGGCGCTTGTCCTCGAACCCGATCCGCCCCGGTGGCCACGGGCCATGGCCGAGTTCTATCTGCCCAAGATCATGTGGTGGAGCGAGTTCATTCATCGCGTTGGCGCGGTGGTCGGAACTCCGGAGAACTGCGCGCAGCTCCTCGAGCAGGATGAGGTGGTGATGGTGTTCCCGGAGGGGTACCGGGGGTTCATCAAGCCGTACACACAGGCGTACCGCCTGCAACGGTTCGGAACCGGGTTCATACGGCTCGCGCTCCAGACCCGCACCCCGATCGTGCCCGTGGGAATCGTCGGCTCCGAAGAGCAGTCACCGGGACTCTACGACTCCAAGCTCCTCGCGCGGGCGGTCAACTCGCCGGCCTTCCCGATCACCGTCACCTGGCCTTGGTTCGGGCCGCTCGGGTACCTGATTCCCCTCCCCGTCAAGTACCGGCTCCGCTTTGGAGATCCGATCCTCTTCGAAGGAGATCCGAACGAGCCCGATTCGGCCGTCGAGGAGAAGGCGCAGCTCGTCAAGGACCGGATCTCCCTCCTGATCGAGGAGGGGCTCAGCGAGCGCCAGGGCTGGTTCGCGTAGCGGACCCGCAGGTCGGCTCGTCGGGCAACAGGGGGACAGGACGATTCCCGAGACGGACCTCCTAGCAGCGGTGCTCTGGTACGGAGCGTTCATCGTGTCGGTGACCGCGCATGAGGCGGCCCACGCGCTGGCGGCCTATCTGGGGGGCGACCCGACGGCCTACCGGGCCGGGCAGGTCTCCCTGAACCCCGCACCCCACATGCGCCGGGAGCCGTTCGGGATGGTCCTCATCCCGGTCCTGACCGCGCTCACGCAGGGCTGGTGCATCGGCTGGGCCAGTACGCCCTACGATCCGCGCTGGGAGCGGCGCCACCCGCGGCGGGCTGCGTGGATGGCGGCCGCTGGACCCGGCGCGAACTTCGCTCTTGCCGTGCTCGCGCTGCTGGCTCTTCGCGCGGGCCTCGAGCTGGGCTGGTTTGACGCACCCGCCCGGATCTCGTTCGGACAGCTCGTCGCTGCCTCAACGCTACCCGTCGAGGCCCTGGGCCGGATCCTCTCCATCCTGCTCGTCCTGAACGTGATCCTGGGGCTCTTCAACCTGATCCCGGTGCCACCCCTGGACGGTGCAACGGCGGTGGCCCTGCTCCTGCCCGAGGACACGGGGCTTCGTTTTCGGGAGGTCCTGCGGACGGGCAGGGCCGGGCTGGTGGGACTTCTCCTGGCGTGGTTCCTCTTCGCTCAGGCGATCGGGCCGGTGTTCGCCCTGATCCTCCGGCTCGTCCATCCCGAGGTGGCCTACCGCTAAGCGGGACGCGTAGACGTCTTCGGGTGAGGAGTACGCCGGGCCATCAGCGCGATCAGCGCGCGTTTGCCCGCAGGAAGGCGCGAACGTAGGCCGTCACTTCCTCGTGTGCGTCTTCAGGCAGGAGGTGACCGGCATCGGGAATCTCGATGACCCGTGCCTGAGGTAGCCGCTCCCGCCACGCTGCAATCACGGAGGGCCCGAAGGCGCGATCGCGGCCGCCCCACAGCAGCAGTGCAGGGCCGACGAAGCTTCGCAGGTAGCGATCCTCGGCCTCGAGCAACCGCAGCACCTCCCGGGGAGCATCCGGCGGGAGCAGTCTCGGGAAGGCGAGCGCTCCCGCCCGCTCCTCCCAGCTCGCCTGAACCACACGGTAGGCACGCAGCACGCTCGTGCGGTGACGGTTCCCCCGGGCGAGGCCGGCGGGAAGGACGACACGGTGGAGCATCCCGAGCCCCTGAACGAGCTCCTCGCCGAGTACGGGCACGCGGGCCAGACGAACGAGGCGTGGCACCCGAAGACCATCTCCGCTGTGCGGGAGGACGAACGCGAAGCTGTTCATCACCACGAGTGCGCGGATGCGCTCGGGGAAACGCAGGGCCACGCCCAGCGCGACCGGGCCGCCCCAGCCGTGCACCACCAGCGTGAGATCGCGCAGGTCCAGCGACTCGACCAGCGCCACGAGGTCCTGCACGTGGCCCTCCAGGGAGTATTCGTCCGGGCGCCGGAGCTTCTCGGACAGTCCGAATCCAATCAGGTCCGGCGCGATCACCCGGGCCTCATCGGAGAGCGAACGCACCAGATGACGGTAGAGAAACGACCAGGTTGGGTTCCCGTGCACGCAAAGAAGCGGAGGCCCGGAGCCCACGTCAACGTAGTGCATCCGGCCGTGGGGGGTCGCAACGAAGCGAGCCTGGAACGGGTAGTCCGCCGCCAGCCCCATCTCGGCAATTACGCGGCGGGCCTCCTCCGGGTTATTGGGCTGTGTGGGACGTGGAGCATCCCGCGAGCTCGTCACGTAGACCCCGAGCCCGAGGGCGTACATCACGCCTAGAAGGGCTCCGATTGCGAGAGCGGGAATGAGAATCGCGCGCCGCATCGACAAGGGATCCTAGCAGGCCGCTCGACTCCATGGCCACGAGGCTCGCTCGACGGAGCACGCACCGGCAGGACCCGGCGCTAGGGCTGTCTCGACCGCTTCTCGATGAAGTAGGCGACCATCCCGAGGAGTCTGGCCTTGTGGATGGGCTTGCTCGCGTAGTCGTCGCACCCGACCTCGATGCACTTCTCGCGGTCGCCGCTCATGGCGTGCGCCGTGAGCGCGATGATCGGCCCCTCGTAGCCCGCCTCACGCAGTAGGGACGTGGCGCGGTAGCCGTCCAGCTCCGGCATCTGCATATCCATGAGGATCACGTCGAAGGGCTCATCCGCAACCGCGGCAGAGACCGCCTTCTCGTACGCGATCCGACCGTTGTCGGCGACCTCGACGTCGAGGCCGGATTTCGTGAGGATCAACGAGAGAAGACGCTGATTGTCGGCTCCGTCCTCGGCCACGAGGACTCGCCCGCTGAGCTCCCAGATCCTCTCGTCCGACTCGGGCCTCTCGCGTTCGTGAGCAATACGGGCAGCTCGAGACGTCTCGATCATCCGCACGCCCTCCAGCGACCCAGTCGCGACGGAGACCCGGAAGGCGCTGCCGCGCCCCTGCTCGCTCTCCACCGCGATGTCGCCCCCGAGCAGACGCGCCAGACGCCGCGAGATGGTGAGGCCCAGCCCAGTCCCCCCGAACTTCCGGGTCGTCGCGCTGTCGGCCTGAGAGAACGCCTCAAAGATCCCTCGCTTCTGTTCGTCGGTCAGCCCGATGCCGGTGTCGACAACCTCGAGGATCATGACTCCCCCGCCGCGAGCGGATGGGTCGGCCATCCGGGCCCGAAGGGTGACCCCACCCTCCTGCGTGAACTTGATCGCGTTGCTCGCCAGGTTGAGGAGGATCTGTCGCAGCCGCGTCGGATCGGTCTGGATCGTCTCCGGAACGGGTGCCTCGAGCTCGACCTCGAGCTTCAGCCGCTTCTCGAGCGCCCGCTGACGCATGAGCCAGGCTACATCGACGAGGATTTCCGAAGGTGAGCAGCGGATCCGCTCGATCGCGATCCGGTCGGCCTCGATCTTAGAGAGGTCCAGGATGTCGTTGATGATCTCGAGCAGGTGCTCGCCGTTTCGCCGGATCGTCAGAAGTGCCCGCGTGATCTCCTCAGAGAGGCAAGCCCGGCGTGCCTCGTCGAGGGCCTCCTCGGTGAAGCCGAGGATCGCGGTCATCGGGGTTCGGATCTCGTGGCTCATGTTGGCGAGGAACTCCGACTTGAGCCGGTTCGCCGCGAGGGCCGCGTCGCGTGAGTCTTCGAGCTCTCGCAGCTGGCGCGCGAGGCCGCTGGCCTGATACGCGGCCTTCCGCTGTAGCTGGTCCACGCACTCCGGCCGGGCGGTCACCTTCTCCGCAGCCGCGTGTGGATCCGCGACGTCGGCATCGGCGTCCTTGGCCGAGCCGGGGCTGCGGCCCTCGACCCCGCCCAGCATCGCAAGGGACGTCTTCATGTGTACCAGCATGCCCGCTGCTGCCCAGACGAGACCAATTGCGACGACCCGGTCGACCGTGAAGGCAGGGGCACCCGTGCCCTCGAACGTGAGGAGCGACGCTACGATCGCTAGAGCATTGCAGACGACCGCGACCAGGAGGGTCGACCCCCATCCCGGGATCCGCTCCGAGAGGAGCACCGGGAGCAGGTAGAGCGCTCCGTCGGCGAGGCTCCCCGAGGCCCGGAGGTCGAGTGCGAACACCCCGATCGCGGTCAGGGCGGAGGCGAGACCGAACCCGATCCTGCGGTGGCGCATCGACGACATGCCCGAAGGTCCCTCAGGGGAGAGGCTCCCGTACGCCTATCGGATGCTCGAGCCGAATCCGTGTGCGCCTCAGGCGCTCGAGTCGCTCTGCGGCGCCGGAGGCTCGATCCGAACGTCGAGGCGTCCGTCCCGAAGGTCTGCAATGACGTTCGAACCGTCCGGCGCATCCCCGGCAATGAGCGCCCGAGCGATCTGGGTCTCGACGTCGCGCTGGATGTAGCGCCGAAGCGGTCGCGCCCCGAAGACCGGGTCGAAGCCGTCACGAGCGATGAGCTCGCGCGCCGACTCAGTGAGCTCGAGCGTGATCTTCCGATCGGCGAGTCGCCGACGCAGGTCCTCCACGAGCAGGTCGACGATCTGCTTGATCTCCTCGAGCCGCAGCGACTTGAAGAG
>DAOUZG010000103.1 GCA_030665705.1 Deltaproteobacteria bacterium
GGCTGCGCCCTCGGCCTCGGGCGCGGCCTCACCCTCGACAGCCTCCGCTGCCTCCTCTTCCACGGCTTCAACGACCTCGAGTCTGGGTATCGCGACGTTGACCAGCGGGAGCTCGGGATCGACGAGCAACTCAACTCCCTCCGGCAGATCGACCTCACGGATGTGAATGGAGTCCCCCATTTTGAGCGACTCCACGTTCACGTCGATCGCCTCGGGGATCGACAGCGGCAGACAGGAAACCTCGAGCTCGCGGAAGAGCGGCTCGAGAACGCCGCCCGCTTCGACGCCTTCGGCCCTTCCGATGAAGTGCACCGGCACCGAGACGTGGACCCGTCGCTTCGGGTCCACCGCGCAAAAGTCGCAGTGGAGGATTCTCCGCGAGACCGGGTCGCGCTGGCACTCCTTGATCAGGACGAGCTTGCCCTTGATGCCTCGGATCCCCTTGAGGTCGATCAGTGCATTTGCGCCTGCCGAGATCAGCCGCTCGAGCGTTCGGGCCTCCACCGAAACCGATGTGCACTGGACCCCCGCACCGTACACGACCCCGGGCACGCGGCCCGCGGTCCGGAGCTTGCGGGCCAGGCCCTTTCCCGTCCCCTCCCTGGGGCTTACTTCGAGTTCCAGCCGTTCCATCGAGTTCTCCCCCGTCTCTCAGACAAACAGCGAGCTCACCGACTCTTCGTTGTGGATCCTCCGGATCGCCTCTCCGAAGAGCCCCGCAACCTCGGTGACGACGATCTTCTCGCAGGACTTGGCCTCGTTACGGAGCGGAATGGAATCGGTCACGATCAGGCGCTCGAGCGGACACTCCTCGAGCTGCTTGAGCGCGGGCCCGGACAGCACCGGGTGACTGACGGTCGCCAGGATCCGACCGGCGTTCGCCTTCTGAAGTGCTAGGGAAGTCTGCACCAGCGAGCCGGCCGTGTCCACGATATCATCGACGATCACCACGTCTCGATCGGTAACGTCGCCGACGATCCGGAACACCTCGGCCACGTTGGCTGCCTCCCGACGCTTGTCGGCGATGGCGAGCTCGGCATTCAGCCGCTTGGCGAAGGCACGCGCCCGCTCCACCCCGCCCGGATCCGGCGAAACGACCGTGACGGCCTCGCCCCTCGGCAGGAATTCCGAGAGCTGGTCCAGCAGGACCGGCATTGCAAAGAGATTGTCCACCGGAATGTTGAAGAAGCCCTGGATCTGCCCTGCGTGGAGATCCAGCGAGAGCACGCGGTCACAGCCGGCGGTATCGATGAGATCCGCGACGAGCTTCGCGGTGATCGGAGTCCGCGGCTTGACCTTCCGATCCTGGCGGGCGTAGCCGTAGTAGGGGATGACGGCCGTCACCCGCTTCGCGGATGCACGCCGGAAGGTATCGAGCAGAACCAGCAGCTCGACCAGGTTCGTGTTCGCCGGAGCACAGGTCGGCTGGATGACGAAGACGTCCTGCCCTCGAACGTTCTCCCCCAGCTCTACCTGGATCTCGCCGTCGCTAAAGGTCTTGACGTCGGCGTGGCCGAGCTCGAGATCGAGATAGTGGGCGATATCGACCGCCAGCTGGAGGTTCGCATTCCCGCTGAAGACTTTGATCGTGTTCGGCATCCCAGCTTCCTCTCCCCCGTACGATCCAGAACCTGCTGCGGGGCGGTTGGTTGGGGCGGCAGGATTCGAACCTGCGAATGCCGGGTCCAAAGCCCGGTGCCTTACCCCTTGGCTACGCCCCAGCCCCAGCTCTCCGAATCGCTGCCGGGAGAACTCGCAACCAACGTCCGGGCTCCGGCGGAGAGTCCAACCTTCCTCGCCACCTGCTCCGCCGCCTCCCGGCTCCCGAACCGCCCGTACACCGTGGGGCCGCTCCCACTCATCCCAGTGACGGACGCTCCGACCTGCTCGAGTACACGCCGCACCGCCCCAATCTCCGGGTGCTGACGCGTCGCTACCTTCTCCAGATCGTTCGGTGCTGATTCTCGGACCCCGGAGGACCCTAGGAGCGGCGCGATTCTAGATCCCCCTTGCGGGAGCGTCAATTCACGCGACGTCTCCTCGTAAATCTCCCGGGTCGAGAGCCCAAACGGAAACACCACGAGCACCCACCACATCTCGGGGAGGCCCGAAAGAGGTTCGAGACGGTCTCCGATCCCGCGTCCGATCGACGGCCGGGGTGAGAGAAAGAAGGCAACATCGGCCCCGAGCTTGCGGGCGAGTGCGTGACGGTCGGCCGGGGACAGGTGGCTCCCTCTGAGGGTCTCGAGCCCGAGGATCACAGCCGCCGCATCGGAGGAGCCTCCCCCGAGGCCGGCCGCAACCGGGATCTCCTTGTGGAGCCGAATCCGCAATCCGGCGGGGCCGCCCAGCAAGAGTGTCACCTCTGCGGCAGCTTGAACGGCCAGATTCGTAGCGTCGGTCGGCACTTCCGAGCCGAGCCCCCCCTCCAAGACGATCCCTGGCTCGGGACGCGGCTCGAGTTCGAGGCGGTCGTAGAGGCGGAGGGGAAGGTAGACGGTCTCGATTTCGTGGTAGCCGTCTGGTCGCCGATCCAGCACCCGCAGCCCCAGGTTGAGCTTGGCGGGAGCAAGGACGGTCACCATGTTCGAGGCAGCACTCTCCCTCAGTCCTTCTTCGCGTCGCGGGCCCGGACGTAGCGCATCCGCAGGTCGTGAAGGATCGCCTCCAGAAGGTGCGCCTCGTCGTCGTCGAGATTTCCCTGGGTCTTCTGAAGAAGCATCTCGAGGATGTCGATCGTCTGCTGCGCAAAGGGGAGGTTCGGGGGGGCGGGCTTCCCCGTCTCCGGGCTCGGCCCCTCTCCGAGGTGGACGAGGGCCGAGGTCGACAACGAGAGCACAAAGGTCCCGAAGGTGATCGGAGGAAGGGTCTTCACCCCTTCGGAGGCCGCGCCCTCTTCCCCCACCATCTGGAAGCCTCTCGAGCCGCTCTGCCCCTTGGGCTCCTGCTCCTCCGGCATGCTCTCTGCCCTCCCCTAGAGACTCGCTGCCACCGGCTCCTTGCGCTCCGTCGGGTCACGGCCCGTGCGGTCCAGCTCGCGAAGCAGGCGTCGAGCAACCACGATCCGCTGAACGGCGGTGATGGTTCCACCGATCGCCACGATCCAGAGACCCACACGCAGGTAGCCGACGATCCCCGCGAGCGCGAGAAGGCCGATCCGCTCCGCCCGCTCCACAAGGCCCACCTCGAAGTGGGCGAGATGCCGCTCCGCGCGTGCCCGGACGTAGCTCGTCATGACCGCGGCAGTGAGCGCCCAGGAAACCAGCACCACGCCCCCCACGTCGGCCTGGCGCGCCATCCCCACCGCGATCCCGCAAAACACGAGCAGATCGCCGAGCCGGTCCATACTCGAGTCGAAAAAGCCACCCGCCGACGACGAGCTCCCCTGCGAGCGCGCCACCAGGCCGTCCATCATGTCGAACAGCCCCGCCACGACCAGGACGAGGCCGCCCACCCGCACCCAGCCGGTGGCAAACGCCACGCCGGCTCCCAACGAAACCAGCACGCCGATCAGGGTGAGCGTGTCGGGACGCACCCGGACTGCCGCGAAAAACGGAAAGAGCCGGTGGACGGCTCGGTCGATATCGCCTCCGAAGCGGGACTTGAGCACGCGTTTCGCCCTACGGCTCTGGCTTGGAGCTGTCGTCTATCTCTTCTTCGAGCTCGGGCTCGATCTCGGGCAGGAACTCCGCCTGCTCACGGTAGCGCTGGACGGCCAGCCGAATGCGCTCCTCGCGGACGGCTTTCTCCGCCACGACGGAGCTCGCGAGCGTGTTCAGCTCCTCCTCCGACGGCGGCTGCACTCTGTCCGAGAGATCTTCGAGCTGACGCGTCGCCCGGTCGAGGTCCTCCGGCGCAATGCGCCGATCGCGCAGCAGCAGCCTCTGAAGGCGCTTGTCGAGGGTCTTGAGATCCATTGCGTCTCCTTCAACCGTAGAGGTGGAGCGATTTTAGCCCGCATTCCTCACCGGGTCGCCTTCGCCGAGAGATCCGGGCTCGCAAGTCGATCCCACGCCGGCCCGTGTGCGTTGACACGCCCCCTGTGCTCCCTTAGTCTGCCGAAATCTATGAAAAATCGGGGGGTTATCAAGGGCCCCCGAACACGCCGTGGGCATTTTTCGACGCCGCGAGCGTTGCGGGGGGCATCGAGGTGGCTGGCCCTGGTCGTGCCCGCCCTCCTGCTCAGTCTTGCCTGCGCAAGCTCCCCCCCACAAGACGAGATCCCCTCCGCAGAGCACTACTACCAGCGCGGACTCGAAACCCTCGAAGGTCGGCGCGTCTTTCTGTTCTTCACCGATGTGGACTATGAGCGTGCGATCGAGCTCTTCCAGGAGGTCATCGACAACTATCCCTACAGCGACTACGCGACGTTGGCTGAGCTGAAGATCGCCGACGTCTACTTCGAACAGGGGCGGTTCGAGGAGGCCGCGAGCTACTACCAGGACTTCGTGGAGCTCCACCCGAGACATCCACAGGTCTCGTACGCGATCTACCGGCGAGGGGAGTGTGCCTTCCGCCAGATGTACGCCGAGGATCAAGACCAGACCCCGACCCACGAGGCCGTGGCGCAGTTCCGCTTCCTCCTCGAGCGGTACCCGGAGTCGGAGTACGCGGAGGAGGCGCGTCTCAATCTCGCCCAAGCCGAAGACCGGCTGGCCGCAAACGTTCTGGAGATCGCCGACTTTTACTTCGACCGGGAGCAGTACTACGCCGCCGCGGATCGCTACCGCGAGGCTCTCGAGCTCTACCCGGAGCACAGCAGGCGGCTGAGGACAGCCTACCGGTTGGCTCTCTCTCTGCGCGGCCTGGGACAGGAGGAGGAGGCGCGCGCGATTCTCGGGCAGATCCTCGAGGACGGTGCGGACGACGATTTGACCGAGGAGGTCGAGGAGGCCCTGCGCGACCTGGACCGGGCGCGGCGGGGCTCTTAGCCGCCCGCCACGAGCTCGTAAAGCTGCTCGAGTGCCTCGCGAAGGCCCTCGGCTCGGGTTCCACCCGCCTGTGCAAAGTCCGGTCGCCCCCCGCCCGAGCCACCGACCTTGCCCGCGAGCTCCTTTACGAGGCTTCCAGCCTGGAAACGCTCGGTGAGGTCACGGGTCACGCCCAGCGCCAGGGCGACCTTCCCGTCGCCGTGGGCCCCCAGAAGAACGACCCCCGAGCCGAGCTTCTGTTTGATCTCGTCAACGAGGCCGCGAAGCTCCTTCGGGCTCGCCTCCGCGACCTCCGCCGCGACCACCTTCACCCCTCCCACCTCGCGGAGCGTCGACATCGGGTCGGCCTGAGTCCCGCGGCGAAGCTGGTCCCGAACCCGTTCCAGCTCGCTCTCGAGGTCGCGTTCCCGCTCGAGGAGCTTTCGGATCCGGGCCGGAAGGTCCGGCGGGTTCGTTCGAAGCGGTTCGGCTGAATCCCGGAGCAGCCGGTTATCGCGTCGCGCAGCCTCGATGGCGCCCAAGCCGGTGACCGCCTCGAGCCGTCGCAGCCCGGCCCCGATCGAAGACTGGGAGGTGATTCGGAACGACCCGATGTCGCCGGTCGCACGCGCGTGTGTCCCGCCGCAAAGCTCCGTGGAGAAGTCCCCAAACGTCACCACCCGCACGACGTCGCCGTACTTCTCCTCGAAGATGGCGATGGCGCCGGATTTCAACGCCTCCTTATACCCCTTGCGAACGATCGAGGCGGGAAGGTTCTCGAGGATGCGGGTGTTCACACGGTCCTCGATCGCCCGGATCTCCTCCTCCGTGAGCGGGGCATCGTGCGTAAAATCGAAACGGAGTCTGTCGGGGGACACCAGAGACCCGGCCTGGCGACATTGGGGGCCGAGGACCTGCCGCAGCGCCCAGTGCAGGAGGTGGGTCGCGGAGTGGTTTCGCACCGTGGCCCCCCGCTCGGCTGCGTCGACCTCGAGCCGCGCTTCCTCCCCGCAGCGCACCCGCCCGAGGGTGACGCGGCCGAGGTGGACGATCAGCCCCTCGATCGGCTTTCGGGTGTCTTCGACCTGAACGCGTCCTTCCGGAAACTCGATGATCCCCACGTCGCCGACCTGTCCACCCGACTCCGCGTAGAAGGGGGTCTCCTCGACCACCACCTCGACCCGGTCGCCTTCGACAGCCTCCTCGACCTCGGCACCGCTGTGGATGAGGGCGATCGTCTGGGACCGACTCTCGAGTGTGTCATAGCCGACGAACTTGGAGGCGCCGCGTTGCGCGATCGCGCTGTAGAGCTCCGTCGGGGCCGCCTCCTCCGAGCCCCGCCAGGCCGCACGTGCCCGCTCCGACTGCTCCGCCATGCATTCCCGGAAGCCATCCCTGTCGTAGTCGAGCCCCTGGCCGGAGAGGATGTCCTCGGTGAGGTCGACGGGGAAGCCGTAGGTGTCGTACAGGCGAAACACGACCTGGCCGGCGAGACGGTCGCGACGGGCGCGACGCGCCTGCACGATCTCCTCGTCGAGCAACGTGAGACCGCGGCCGAGCGTTCGAAGGAAGCGCTCCTCCTCGCGCCGGATCGTCCCTTCGACGAACGGGCGCCGTTCGATCAACTCGGGGTACGCGCCCCCCATGACCTCGACGACGCGCCCGGCGACCCGGTAAAGAAACGGCTCCTCGAGCCCCAGCAGGACGCCGTGGCGCGCCGCGCGGCGAAGCACGCGTCGTAGCACGTAGCCTCGTCCTTCGTTGGACGGAAGAACGCCGTCGCCGATCAGGAATGCGCACGCGCGCGCGTGATCGGCAACCACCTGCAACGAGACATCGTGCTCGGGA
>DAOUZG010000226.1 GCA_030665705.1 Deltaproteobacteria bacterium
GTCCGAACGAAAAAGGGCCTCGCTCGGAGCGCGCGCCCGGCACGCCCCTTGCGATAGCTCACGGCCATGGTTGCAGACCCCTCGCTGGAACCAGGCGATCCCCAGGCCGGCCTCCTCTTCGTCGACGACGAAGTCAACATCCTAAAAGCGCTGACGCGTCTGTTCCGCGCTGAGCCGGTACGCGTCTATACGGCGCAATCGGGCGAGGAGGCGCTCGCGTTGCTCGAGAGCGAGCCCATCGAGGTCATCGTGAGCGACCAACGGATGCCAGGACTCTGCGGGGTCGAGCTCCTCGCCAAGGTTCGTGAACGCCGACCGGATGTGCTTCGGATGATGCTCACCGGCTACACGAACATGGACGTTGCGGTCGACGCGATCAACCAGGGTGAAGTCTACCGCCTCATCACGAAGCCCTGGAACGATGAGGAGCTGCGACTCACGATCCGACAGGCACTCGAAACGGTGCGCATGCGTCGTGAGATCGAGCGCCTCAACCAGATCACCCGCAACCAGAACCAAGCTCTGCACGAGGTAAATGCGGCGCTGCAGGACATGAACCGCACCCTCGAGACCAAGGTTCAAGAACGCACCAAGGAGGTGAAGCAGAAGCACCGGGAGCTGCGGCTCGCCTACATCAGTACGATACGTGCCCTCGCGGAAGCGATCGATGCGAAGGATCCGTACACGCGCGGCCACTCGGAACGGGTCGCCGTATACGCAACGCGGATCGCACGGGAACTCGGCTGCACGAACGCCTTCATCGAAGAGATCTACCTGGCGGGTCTCCTCCACGACATCGGAAAGATCGGGGTTCCCGACGCCGTCATTTCGAAACCGGGACCCCTCACGCCGGAAGAGTACGATCTCATGAGGGAACACCCTGCCATCGGTGGGCGGATCCTCGAGTCGGTGACGTTCCTCTGCGACATCGTTCCGTGCGTGCGACACCACCACGAATGGTACGACGGTTCGGGCAAGGGGTATCCCGGTCGTCTGAAGGGGGAGCGGATCCCGTTCGGCAGTCGGATCATCCTGGTCGCGGACACGCTCGAAGCGATGAGCTCCGACCGTCCGTACCGCACCGCGCTCTCCCTCGACGCGGTGGTCAAGGAGATCGAGCGATTCCGCTGGACGCAGTTCGACCCCGTCGTCGCCGACGCGTTCCTGGCGTTGATCGAACGAGAGGGAGAGGGGTTCCTCGAGACCTCGACCCGCTTCGACATCGAGGTCTTCATCAACGAGACGGGGGACGACGCGTGAGTCCCTCCGGCGCTTCCCGACCCCGCGAGCTCTCCCCCCGCGCGTTCAGCGACCCCGAGGCTCTCGCCCGCCTGCGCGAGTATACGCTCGAGGCAGCCGGTCCCCAGGACGCACCCGCCCTCCTCTACCGAATCGGATTCGACCGGGGATGGGCCGACGGGTCTGCCGTTGCACACAACTTCTCACGCTGGGGCATCGTGGCACCGCGTTTCGCCGGCCCTGCACTGCCGCTGCTGTTCCTCCCCTCGGAGGGAGACGTCCCCACGGAGTTCGGCGGCAAGATCCACGGCTCTGTAGAGGCGGCCGTGCACCGCGCGGTCTGTCCACACCTCGAGGGGCCGGCCTGCCACCTCAGCGCGGGGTATGCCGCCGGCTGGTACTCGGCCATCCTCCACGACACGATCCTGGTCTTCGAGGACCGATGCGAGGCCCAGGGGGAACCGTTCTGCCACTTCGAAGCGCGCCCCTGCAGGAGCTGGATCGAGGCGGGCGATCCGCGCGCGCCAGCGTTGCTGCACTATCTCGACCCGCCCGATCCAGCGGCGCACCGCGAGGAGGAGTCGGACGACCTCCCCTCCGACGGGGCCTTCTTGGGAGGCTTCGACCCGTTGTCTCCGGCGGTCCACGTGTGGGGCCCGATCATGGTGCTCCCCTACTCCGGAGTGGAGGACGCGGACTGCGCCCTGGAGACGGTCCAGGAGGACATCGGTCCGGATGCGCTGCGGGTGGTGATCGTGGACGTGACCGGCGTGCACCTCGCACCCGTCGAGGCGTGCGGTGTACTCGACCTGGTCTCGCGCCTCGAGAGGCAGGGCATCGACGTGCTGGTGGCCGGCGTGCGCAGCGGGCACGAGGGCTTCCTCGGAGCGGACCCCACCAGCCCCGAGGGTCCCGTCGTCGTCCAAGACCTGACCGAAGGGATCGTGCGCGCGTTCCAGATCGCGAGCGTCGCCGAGCGCGAAAACTAGCCGATCGAGTCCGCCTCGTCCTGAAGCTGTCGCACTTTCACACCAGCCTCCGAGAGTAGCGCGAGCGACCGCTCCCCGAGGGGGAAACTGGCGTCGAACACGATCTCCCGGATTCCGGCGTTGATAATCATCTTCGTGCAGATCAGGCAGGGCGACAGCGTCGTGTAGAGGCTCGCACCGGCAACGCTCACACCGTGGTAGGCGGCCTGCGTGATGGCGTTCTCCTCGGCGTGGCTGCACAGGCACTCGTCGAGACGCGTCCCGGACTCTGCTGCCGAGGCACAGCGTGGACAGCCACCCTCGTTGCAGTTCCGGACTCCTCGCGGCGTGCCGTTGTAGCCGGTGGAGATGAGGCGCCGATCCACGACCAGGACGGTCCCGACCTTCCGCTTGATGCAGTTGGACCGCGTAGCCACCACACGGGCGATGTTCATGAAGTAGGTGTCCCACGAGGGCCTTTGCCGAAAAAACAGATGGCGCTCCAGGATTCGCTGAAGCTGCGCGTGAAGCTCTCCGAGCTCACCGTTGTTCTCGACCACCTCGTCGGCCATCTCACGCACCGCCAGGAGCTGCTGACCGCCGGAGTCGTCGTTCCGAAGCTCCTGCTCCTGCAGCTCCTCAAAACGCTCGAAGGAGATCTCCTCGCCGACGCGACCCCTGCATCGAAGTCGCCGGTAGCGGATCTCTGCGGAGGTCTCGATCCAGACCAGCACGAAATCCCCTGACCTCCGGAGCGTCTCCACCTCGGCGGGGTGCCGAATCGAGTCGATCACGTGGTTCCGGTCCGCGGGTAGAGTCGCAAGGACCCGCTCCGCGAGGATCCCGGCCCCCAGCCGTTCCCGGAGCGAGCGCCCGCGGGCAATCATCTGCTCCCGCGTGGGTTCCAGGCCGTCTCGCGCGAGATCGTCTCGGATCACGTCGGAGAGGGAGACGGGATAGAGGCCCCGGGCCTCGAGGAACCGGACGACCTCGGTCTTCCCGGACGCGTTCAGCCCAGCCACTCCGATGCGCATCGCTCTCCTCCCCGCCGGGCCCGCGGTCCCGGCTCCCCTGGTGGGGCCCACTTGCCATGCTAGGGTCCAGTACGTGGGTCGACACGTCAACAAGCCCTGGGGCCACGAGACAATCTGGGCGGAGACCGACCGCTACGTCGGCAAGATCCTCTTCGTGCGCGGGGGCGAGCGGCTCTCCCTCCAGCTCCACCGCCGGAAGGACGAGTCGATCTACGTCGTCCGAGGCCGGCTTCGCCTGACACTCGAGGGGGAGGACGAAGCCCTCGACGAGGTCGACCTCGCACCGGGAGAGAGTCGGCGGATCCTGCCCGGACGCCGGCACCGCTTCGAGGCGCTCGAGGATTGCGAACTGGTTGAAGTCTCTACCCCCGAATTGGATGACGTCGTCCGGCTCGAGGACGACTACGAACGAATTCC
>DAOUZG010000127.1 GCA_030665705.1 Deltaproteobacteria bacterium
GCGCCGTCGTGAGCCCGGGCCGGGTTTGCCTAGATCGCCACGACCGCGGCGATGCCGGGAAACACGCGTCTGAGGTGTGGCTCGACGACGAAGCGCATCGTCATCTCGGCCGATGGACAGCCCGAACAGGCCCCCTGAAGCGTGACTACCACCGTGCCGTCGTCCTCGACGGAGGCGAGCTCGACGTTCCCACCGTCGGCTGCAAGCCCCGGTCGGATCTGGTCGAGAGCCGCCCGTACCTTCGCAGGGGAGGGGACAGATGGGTCCACGTTGAAGTGTCCTGGGCCTTCTCGTAGGCTTCTGGCCATGCGTGTCCACGTCCTGCTGTTTGCCGCTCTGCGAGAGGCAGTCGGAGCTAAGGAGCTCTTTCTTGAGCTGGAAGCGGGCGCTTCGGTGGCGGACGTGCTCGCCGCACTCGAGTCGGACCATCCCGTGCTCGGCAAGTTCCGAGGGCGCGTCCTCGTGTCGGTCAATCGCGAGCACCGCTCCACGGACGCCCCGCTCAAGGACGGAGACGAGGTCGCCATCCTCCCTCCGGTGAGCGGCGGGTCTGGATCGGTACGGGTGCAGGTGGAGCCCCTCTCGCTCGACGCGTTGCTTACCGAGGTCCGGAGTCCAGGCTGCGGTGGGATCGTGACCTTTACAGGTGTGGTCCGGGACGTCTCCCGAGACCAGCACATCGACCACCTGGAATACGAGGCCTACGAGCCGATGGCGGTTCGGGAGCTGGAGCGCATTCGGGCGGAGGCGCAGACGCGCTGGCCCAAGGTGCGCCTGGCGGTCGCCCATCGGCTCGGACGCCTCGAGGTGGGGGAGGCTGCGGTCGTCATCGTCGCCGCGGCACCCCATCGGCCCGACGCCTTCGACGCCTGCCGCTACACCATCGACACGCTCAAGAAGACGGTTCCGATCTGGAAGAAGGAGTTCGGCGAGGAGGGGTCCTGCTGGGTGGAGGAGAACCCTTGAGTAGGGAGGAGTCCCCCGCCTCCGAACACCGGGCCTACGCCCCCCGGGCGGTGAGCTGCGCCGTGTTGACGGTGAGCGACAGCCGGACGCCCGAGAGCGACACGAGTGGACAGCTGATCGAACAACAGCTGCTCGCCGCAGGACACAAGGTCACCGAGCGGCAGGTCGTTCCCGACGAGCCTGATGCGGTTCGCGCGTTTCTCGTGGGCGCGATCGAGCATCCCGAGGTCGATGCGGCCATCGTCACGGGGGGTAGCGGAGTCGCCCCGCGCGACACGACGCCGGAGGTCGTCGAGCCGCTGCTCGAGAAGACACTTCCGGGCTTTGGGGAGCTGTTCCGCATGCTCTCATTCCAGGAGGTTGGTCCCGCCGCGCTCCTCTCTCGAGCGTTCGCCGGGACCGCTGGCCGCACGGTGGTGTTTGTACTTCCGGGCTCTCGTGCGGCGGTGCGCCTCGCGATGGACCGGCTGATCGTTCCGGAGCTCGCGCACATCGTCGGACAGCTCCGCCGCTAAACCGGGCCGGTTCAGCGCCAACTGGTCCCCTCCGATGGTTGGGGGGATGGGTGGACGGGGCCTCTACGCGCGGCGGATCCTCCGAGGCTCCGCGTTTCTCCTCGCGCTCGTGAGCGGCGTACTCGTCGGAACCGTAGCCGTCTGGGTCGATCCGGAGGGGCACGCAATCCTCACGGATCGCGAAGGGCCTCCGGTTCCCGGGGCGGTGCCGGCGGGGGTGGAAGAGCTGACCGGGCGCTGGCAGGGCGACCGGACCACGGGCCTGGGAACCCCGGAGCGTGACTCCAGCTTCCCCGAGGACCGGCTCGCCCGTGAGGTGCGGGTGGCCCTCGAGGACCTCGACCGGGGGGAGATGAGGGACGCCCTCCCGGTGCTCCGGCGCCTTCACCGGAAGCACCCGGGGCGGCCCGATGTGGCGCTGGCGTTGGCCGACGTGGAGCGGCGGCGGGGACGGCTGGAAGCGGCGGAGCGGGTCCTCGAGGCGCTGCTCACGACCCCCGCCAAGCTGCATGATCCCTGGGACTCCCAGGCGAGACGCGCCCTCTCCGAGGTGCGCCAGGAGATCGAGGTGGCCCACCTCGCGGGAAAGCGGGAGGTCCGCTCGGAGGTCAAGAGCGCAAACTTCCGGCTGACCTACGACCACCGACTCGCGGGACGGGCCTACGGGGACCGAGTGCTCCACCTGCTCGAAGGGGTGCGCGCGGAGCTGGCCGAATCCATCGGAAGGACCCTCTCCGCGCCTCTCGACGTCAAGCTCTACACGCGTGCCCAGTACCTCGACGCGCACCGCAGCCGCTTCCCGTTTGCCACCGTTGGTTTCTACGATGGATCGATCCACCTCGTCACCGCGCGCCATCCCCGAACGGAGCTTCTGGCGCTCCTTACCCACGAGTACGCGCACGCGCTGTTCCGCGACGCGCTCGGAGGCGACCAGCCCTTCTTCCTGAATGAGGGGATCGCCGAGCGCGAGGAGACGGTCGTGCGCGGTCGGGTGGGGCTCGTACGCGGCGAGTGGTGGAAGCTCGTCGATGCGATCCGGGCGGGCGAATGGATCCCGCTCGGCAAGCTCGTGCCCGGCTTCGGGGGCCTCGAGGGCAGCCGCGCGCTGCTGGCCTACCTCGAGTCCCGCGCGGCCGTGCAGCTCCTCGAGGATCGACGCCCCGGCGTGATCGCGCGCTGGCTCTCCCGATGTGGAGAGGGAGACCCCTGGGAGCTCGCGCTCGTCGAGGAGACCGGGTGGAGCGTGGGGACGCTCGACCGAGCCCTGCGCGCGGAGGTGCTTGCCCGCTTCACCGACGATCCCCTCGGCACTTCTCTCGGTGCGGGGGCTACTCGCGACCCCTGATTACCGTCCTTGGAACTGGGGCTCGCGCCGCTCGATGTAGGCCTTCATCCCCTCGGCGAAGTCCTTCGTGCCGAACAGCGGCAGCAGCTGCAGGAAGACGTGGTGGACGTGCTCGTTGAACGCCTGATTCAGGCCCATGCGCATCATCCGCTTTGCGGCCCGAACCGCCAGGGGCGCGTTGGACGCAATCTCCTCGGCCAGCCCGCGGACCTCCTTCTGCAGGAGCTCATCGGGCACGATGCGGTTGACGAGGCCGAGCTCCAGGCACTCCTGGGCCGGTAGCGTTCGGCCCGTGAAGATGATCTCGGCAGCACGCGCCCATCCTACGAGCCTCGGCAGGAGCCAGGTTCCGCCGCTCTCCGGAAGGACGCCCCGGCGTGTGTAGGCGGCTGCGAGCTTCGCGCTCCGCGCCGCGATCCGGAGATCGCAGCCCAGGGCGAGATCCATTCCGTAGCCGGCTGCCCCGCCGTTGAGCGCACAGATCGTCGGGGTGTCGATCTCGTGGAGAACGTTGGGCGGCGCCTCCCGCAGGTCGAGCTCTCCAGGGTTCCCCGGAATCGCGCCAGCATCTCCGAGTCCCCGGCCGCTCGCCACGTCTTTCATATCGAGCCCCGAGCAGAAACCGCGCCCCGCACCCGTCAGGATGATGACCCGGACTTCGGGGTCGCGGTCGTACTCGATCAGGGCCCGGGAGAGCCCACGAAGCATCTCGATCGAGATCGCGTTGACGCGGTCCGGCCGGTTCAGCGTAATCGTGGCGATCGCCCCGTCCTTAGAGCTGAGAAGGTCGCCCACTATCTGCTCCTCCTGCGTTGGCTGGGGTGTCCCGAGCTACTCGTCGGGGGCCCAGTAGTCGAAGTCGACTAGGTTCTCCTTCAGGTAGTCACGGAGCTTCCGGACCAGTCGAGCTTCGATCTGCCGGACTCGCTCCCGCGTCAGCTCAAACTCCTTTCCGATCTCCTGCAGCGTCCGCGGCTCCTCCGCAAGGATGCGATCCCGCAGGATGCGCAGCTCCCTTTTATCGATATTCGTGGTGAACTTCTCGACCTGCTCGAGGAGGGTCGTCCGAAGATCCTCGCGACTGACCTCCCCCTCGACGGATTCCTCGCCCCCATCGAGGAGGTCGCCCAAGCTGGCCGCACCGGGTTCAGAGGAGATCGGGGCATCCAGCGAGAGGTCCGACTGCGAGAGGCGCCTCTCGAAGTCCACGACGTCCTGTTCCTCGACGTCGAGCCGCTCGGCGAGCAGCTTCGGCTCCGGGCGAAAGCCCGCGCTCTCGAGCTCGCGCTTTGCGCGGTTCAGCTGGAAGAAGAGCTTCCGCTCCGCGCGGGTCGTCCCCACCCGGACCGTCCGAATGTTGTCGATCAGATACTTGAGGAGGTAGGCGCGGATCCAGTACGCGGCGTAGGAAGAGAACTTTACCCCGCGGTAGGGGTCATAGCGCCGAACGGCCTGCACGAGACCGACGTTTCCCTCCTGAATCAGATCCAGCAGGTTCGTCCAGACCCGCCGGTAGTCCATGGCGATTTTCACCACCAGGCGCAGGTTGCCGAGAACGAGCTTCTCGGCGGCCTCGGGATCACCGTGCTCCCGCACACGGATCGCCAGCTCGCGCTCCTCGTCGCGTGAGAGCAGCGAATACTGGCGGATCTCCGCCAGATAGCGGGCAACCGGGTCCTGGGGGACAAGCGCCGGCTCACGTGGGGGCGCCTGGGCCATGCGCTAACGATACCCCGGCCCCGGCCGGGTGTCTTGCGCTACTGTGCCGAGACCGCTGTGCCTTTCAGGCTTCGGATGAACCGGAGCACGTTCCAGCGATCGTTCTCGGAGAGGATGGCACCCCACGGCGTCATCAGGGGGGAGCCGCCCCTCGCGGCCGCGCCGCCGGTGATCACCTCGAAGAGCTCCTGGTCGTTGCTGGCGTACTTGAACTCTCCCTTGACGAAATCACGAGGAGGCGGCTGCAGCGTGACGCCGACCGGCCCCTTGCCGTCTCCCTTGTCGCCGTGGCACGGCAAGCAGTAAAGGTTGTAAACCTGCTTACCCTTCACGGGGTCACCCTTCGCAACCGATGCGACCTTCTCGCCCGCCGCCGCATCCGCATTGGCGGCTGATTCCGTGAGCACGAAAGCCGCTCCACCGAGCAGCAACGCGGCCAACCCAAACGTCGTTACCGTTCGCATACCATTCCTCCGAAATGCCACGATGAACCCGGGATCGCCCTCGCGCGCCGAGAGTCGAGCAACCTATACACGAGGCCCCCCGCTGTCAAAGGCTTTGACCTCGCGCTGTCAAAGGCTTTGACCTCGGACGTGGCAAGGACCTTCAACCCCGTCTCCCCCAGCGCCGCAGGAGATCGACGAGGAGCCGCACCCCCACCCCCGTAGCTCCCGGCACGCAGTCCGGAAGCCCCTTGGTCGTGTGGGCGGTCCCGGCGATGTCGAGGTGGATCCACGGGCGATCCCCGACGAAATTCGAGAGAAAGGCGCCCCCGAGGATCGTGCTCCCTTCGCGTCCCCCTGTATTTTTCAAATCGCCGACCTGGCCCTTGACCTGCTCCTTGTACTCGTCCCAGAGCGGGAGCGGCCAAACCCGCTCCCCCGTCCGATCCCCCGCCTCGGTGGCGCGACGCATGAGCGCCTCGTCGTTTCCCATGAGCCCGGAGCAGTGGGTGCCCAGCGCGATCACACAAGCCCCCGTCAGCGTCGCGATATCGACGATCGCCGCCGGTTCGAACCGTTGTGCGTAGTGGAGGGCGTCCGCGAGCACGATGCGGCCCTCGGCGTCGGTGTTGAGCACCTCGACCGTCTTCCCGGAGGCCGTGTGCACTATGTCGCCGGGGAGATAGGCGCGCCCGTCGGGCTTGTTCTCGGCAGCCGCGACGATTCCGACCAGGTGCAGCGGGAGTCGCAGGAGGGCGGCAGCCCGGAGCGTGCCGAACACGGTGGCCCCTCCGGACATGTCGTGCTTCATCTCCGGCATCGTTGGAGGGGGCTTCAGGGAGATGCCCCCCGTGTCGAAGGTGATCCCCTGGCCGACCAGCGCGATGGTCGGGACTCGGCGGCGGGCAGGAGAGGGCCGGTACTCTAGG
>DAOUZG010000098.1 GCA_030665705.1 Deltaproteobacteria bacterium
CCCTTCGAGTGCCGCAGGACGTAGAGGTCGTACTCGGCGGCGTGGAAGATCTTGCGGATTCGCGGGTTGGCGAGGATCCGCGCGATAGGCTCGAGCTGATCCTCGGATGAAAGTGCCAGGGGATCGACGAGGAAGACCTCGCTGCGGGTCCCGAGCTGGAGTAGGCAGACCTTATCGAAGTAGTGGAAGAAGCTATCCGCCTCGGTGTCGACGGCGATGACCGGCTCTTCCCGGAGTTTCTGCGCGAGTTCCTTGAGCTCCTGGGGATTTTCGATCAGCTCGTGCTCCGTCATCGACGAACACCTAGAGCAGGGGAGTCGGGTGAAACCGCTTTCGGGAAGGCGGGCCTGCCGAGTGGCGGGGCAGGAGAGGGGCACCGCAGCCCTTCCGGTACCCTCATTCTAACGCGCCCCTGCGGAGCGCCCAAACCGATCCCCGCGCGACCCCGCCGCGGGGGTCCCCCCCCGGGCCCTAGGGATCGTGCTCGTCGCCGACCGTGGTGTGGAAGCGGTAGGAGGTGACGTGACCGGTGTCGTCAAAGAGAACGACGAGATCCCGCGCCTCGACGCGGCCGATGAACGGTCGGCGATAGTAGGTGTAGGTCCAGGTGACCTGCCCATCCTCGATTCCGACCTGCCACGGGGCACCGAACAGCTCCCGGACCTGCTCGCTTCGAGTCTCGCCGATCCGGATCTCGTCGACCCTCTCTCCAGGGAAGGATGTGCCCACGGTGCTGGCGCACGCACCGAGCATGATTGCGAGAGTCGCGACCGCCAGCCGGTGCATACCCGTAGTGTAGGGACCGACGTCGGCCTTGCCATGCTCCGAAAGGTCTGACCCGGTGGGTTAGAATCTCGCGACGATGCGCTGGTCCCAGGGGTTTCTTCCCACGCTCCGCGACGACCCGGCCGACGCCGAGGCAGCGAGCCATCGCCTCCTGGTCCGAGGCGGGTTCATCCGCCAGCTCGGAGCCGGAATCTACTCGGTTCTCCCTCTGGGGCGCCGCGTGCTGCTGAAGATCGAGCGGATCATCCGTCAGGAGATGGTGGGGATCGGGGGTCAGGAATTTCATCTCCCCGCCCTTCTCCCGGCCGAGCTCTGGAAGGAGAGCGGACGCTGGGACGAGATCGGCCAGGAGATGTTCCGCCTACGCGATCGCAGGGAGGCGGACCTGTGCCTCGGGATGACCCACGAGGAGATCTTCGCCGACCTCGCACGGAACGAGCTCCGAAGCTACCGCGAGCTTCCGCAGATCTGGTTCCAAATCCAGTCGAAGTTCCGCGACGAGCCACGTCCCAAGTCGGGCGTGCTGCGCACGCGTCAGTTCACCATGAAGGACTCCTACTCGTTCGACTCAACCTGGGAGGGGCTGGATCGCTCCTTCGAGCTCCACCTCGAGGCCTACAAGCGCATCTTCGGGCGGTGCGGTTTGGAGACGATCGCGGTCGAGGCCTGGTCCGGGGCGATGGGGGGCAAGGAGTCGGTCGAGTTCCAGTCCTTCTCGGAAGCTGGAGAGGATTGGGCCGTCACCTGCCCGGGATGCGCGTACGCGGCCAACCTGGAGAAGGCGGTCTCGCAGGTGGACGCGGTCGAAGATCCCGAGGACGAAGCCGCGCCGGAGCGTTTTCCGACTCCGGGCGTCCACACCATCGAGGAGCTCGCGCGCTTTCCGGGGGGCGCACCGGCGGAGCGTCAGATCAAGACGCTGTTCTACGTGGTGGACGGCAAGCCGACGCTGTTTCTCCTGAGGGGAGACCACGATCTCAGCGAGGTGAGGGCGGTCGATGCGACGGGCACGGCCAACCTGAGACCGGGTCATCCCGACGAGATCCAGGAATCGCTGGGAGCCTCGGCGGGCAGTCTCGGCGCGGTCGGCGTGGATCACCTCACGGTGTACGCCGACGAGGCACTCCGGGGTCGCAGGGGGATGACCACCGGTGCCAACGAGGACGGCTTCCACCTGCATCACGTCGACGTGGCACGGGACCTCCGCAGCCCCCACTGGGTCGATCTGCGGGAGGTACGTCGCGGCGATCGCTGTACCAAGTGCGGCACAGAGCTCGAGGTTCGGCGAAGCATCGAGCTCGGGCACATCTTCAAGCTGGGTCTACGCTACTCGGAATCGATGGGCGTCCGCGTGCTCAACGCCGAAGGACAGGAGGTGCCCGTCGTGATGGGTTCCTACGGGATCGGGCTGGAGCGCCTCATGGCAGCCGTCGTCGAGGCCCACCACGACGAGAACGGAATCTGCTGGCCGGTTTCCGTGGCCCCCTGGGAAGCAGTTGTCGTCCCGGTGAAGGTGACGGACGACCGGCAGCGGTCCGTCGCGGAGCGGCTCTACGGCGAGCTGCAGGAAGCGGGAGTCGAGGTTCTTCTGGATGACCGGGACGAGCGCGCGGGAGTGAAGTTCAAGGACGCCGACCTGATCGGGATCCCGCTCCGAGTGGTCGTCGGCCCTCGGGCCCTGGCCCACGGGAACGTGGAGCTGTTCGAACGGGCCGCGGCGTCCAGCTCCGAAGTTGCAATCGAGCAGGCTGCATCGAGTGTTGGGGAGAAAATCGGATGAGCACTGCACCACTGACCGTTCTTGGAGAGGAGGAGGAGATCTTTCGGACCACCGTCCGGGAGTTCGCCGAGCAGGAGATCGCTCCCTGCGTGGAGCGCATGGACCGCGCCGGGCAGTACGATCCCGACATCGTCCCGAAGCTCTTCGATCTCGGCGTCATGGCGATCGAGACGCCGGAGGAGTGGGGCGGAGCCGGAGGGTCCTTCTTTCTTTCGATTCTCGCCGTCGAGGAGCTCTCCCGCGTGGATGCGAGCGTCGCGGTTCTCGTCGACGTGCAGAACACACTGGTCGCGAACGCGATCTTCCGGTGGGGTGCCAAGGACCTGAAGGAGAAGTACCTCGGTCAGATGTCCTCGGGGACGGTCGGTGCGTATGCGCTGTCCGAGGCGGTCTCCGGAAGCGACGCCTTCGCGCTCCAATGCCGCGCGGCGAAGGACGGCGACGACTTCCGGCTCAGCGGCAACAAGCTCTGGATCACCAACGGAGCGGAAGCCGGCGTCTTCCTCATCTTCGCGACGCTCGATCCCGGGGCGGGCTACAAGGGGATCACCTGCTTCGTCGTGGAGAAGGGATTCGAGGGATTCAGCGTCGGCAAGAAAGAGGACAAGCTCGGGATCCGCGCGAGCTCGACGACCGAGCTCGTTCTGGACGGCGTACGGGTTCCCAAGGAGAACGTGCTGGGAGACGTGGGTCGAGGCTACCGGGTGGCAATCGAGACGCTCAACGAGGGGAGGATCGGAATCGGGTCGCAGATGGTGGGGATCGCGCAGGGCGCCCTCGAAGACGCACTCGGATACACGAGCCAGCGGAAGCAGTTCGGCCAGCCGATCGGCGAGTTTCAGGCGGTGCAGTTCGAGCTGGCGAGGATGGCGACGGAGACCGAGGCGGCCCGTCTTCTGGTCTACAACGCGGCCCGTCTCAAGGACGCCGGCCAGAACTTCGTGAAAGAGGCGGCGATGGCCAAAGTGTTCAGCTCGGATGTGGCGGAACGGGTCACGTCTCTCGCGATCGAGCTCTTCGGCGGCGTCGGGTATACGCGCGAGTCCCCGGTCGAGAAGCGGTACCGGGATGCGAAGATCGGGAAGATCTACGAGGGGACGAGCCACATGCAGCTCCAGACGATCGCGCGTCAGATCCAGCGCGGATGAGAAGAGAGCCGATCGTCTACATTCTCGACGTCTACTACCTGATCTTTCGTGCTTACTACGCACTGCCCGCCCTGCGAGCTCCGGACGGCGCGCCGGTCGGCGCCGTGCGGGGGTACGCGCAGACGCTGGTCCGCCTCCTCCGCGACCTCGCGCCCGAGTACATCGTCGGCGCTGCGGACTTCGCGCTGACGAGCTTCCGGAACGATCTCTACCCCGACTACAAGTTGGGGAGGACCGAGGCCCCTCCCGACCTCGAGCCGCAGTTCGGGCTCTGCGAAGAGGTCACCCGGGCGCTCGGGATCCGCTTCTTCTCGGTCGAGAAGTTCGAAGCCGACGACGTGATCGCCGCACTCGTGCGTCGACTGGAGGCAATCCCCACTACGATCTGGATCGTCACCCGCGACAAGGACCTGGGGGCGCTGGCCTCCGAAAGGGTGGGGCTGCTCGATCCCGCGGGTCGGCAGCGCCAGGGTCCGGCTGAGATCGAGGCCCGCTTCGGTGTGCCGCCGGCACTCCTTCAGGATTACCTCGCCCTCGTCGGAGATCCGACCGACCGGATCCCGGGAGTCCGGGGGATCGGGCCCTTCACCGCACGCGCGTTGCTCCGTCACTTCGGCGGAGTCGACGGGATCCCGCCCGACGAGCACGGGTGGGAAGGGATCGATCTCCCACAGCCGGAGCGGGTACGCCGGTACCTCGAGGAGGGGAGGGAAACCCTCGAACTCTCGAGGGAGCTCGTGAGACTCCGGGACGACCTCCCGATCGACGCCGAACTGGCAGACCTCCGGTATCGAGGGGCGAGCCGCAGCAAGCTCGCTCCCCTGCTCGAGCGGCTCGGATTCACACGGCTGCTCCGTCAGGTGCCCGTGTGGAGCGATTGATCCCGCACGCGCTTTCGGCTCTGCGCCTGGTCCTGGCCTATCCGTTCTTCCTGGCGATGGGAGACGAGACCGCGATCGTCGCGCTCGGGGCCGGGCTGCTCTTCGCGACGGCGGTCGTCACCGACGTTCTGGACGGTCGGATGGCCCGGCGTCTCGGAACAGCCAGCGCCTGGGGGCGCGGGCTCGATCACACCGCCGATTTCGTCTTCGTCGTCCTGGGGCTTCTCGGAGCGTCGCTCCGAGGTGCGCTCACCCCGTGGCTGCCGATCGTCGTTGCGGCTGCTTTTATCCAGTACGTAGGCGATTCGTTTCTCTTCCGCGCGAAGCGGGGGCTCCGGATGAGCTCGCTCGGCCAGTGGAACGGGATCTTCTACTTCGTGCCCGTGGCCGGCGATATTCTCGCACGGCTGGGGCTCGCGTTCCTGGCGCCGGCGGTTCGGCTCGTTGCCGCGGCCCTCGTGGTTACGACCCTGTTGTCGATGGGGGAGCGGGCGCTCGCCCTGTACCGCTCTCTCCGAAAAGCTCGCGGTTCGCCCTAGGCAGAAAGAGAAGTCCGATCCCGGCGTTGAATACGACGAAGAAGGTGTGCATCACCAGGGCGAAGGCGCTCACCTCCGGGTAGTCCGGAAACAGAACGACCCAGAGCGCATACGCCCCCGCGTGAAAGGGTAGGGGCAGCGCCGCCGCGAGAAAGATGACCGGCAGGAACGCGAGTAGCTGACCGAAGCTCACGTCCACGTGAAAGAGCCGAAGCGCCACGGTGTAGACAGCGACTGCCGCGATCAGGTTCGGGGCCTTGAGCAACACCACTGCGCCGTACTGCCACGGCGCGGCCCTCTTGAAGGCGTGCAGGATCTCTCGCTCCCTGAGCCCGAATCGAGGCAACAGGCGGCCCGAGAAGTAGAGAAGGTGAATCACCAGGTAGCAGGCCGCTCCGATGTAGATCGCCGGGAAGATGCGGTCGAGGGGGAGCTGGGTAGAGGCTCGTTGGACGAGTTCGAACTGCGTTGCCACACCGATGGAGGAGAAGATGAGGAGGTGGTAGACCTCGACAAACGCGATGAAGATCATGCTCGAGCCGACCTGCCAGCCCGGGACGCGGTCCCGTCGATAGAGGTAGAGCGCCATGGCGCCCTTTCCGACCTGCTCGTTCAGTAGCGCCAGGATGTAGGTGCTGGCGCGGACGGGGAGGATGTCGAGATAACGGACCTTCGCGTTGAACCAGTTGATCACGCAGCAAACGACGAAGGAGTCGACGAGAAAGAAGAACACCGAGTAGGGGATCATGACGGCAAGCCAGGGGAGCCAGCTCGCCTCACCGAAAAAGTGCGTCAGGTACGCGATGACTCCGATCCCCTCGCGCGCCGCCGCCCCTGCGATCTTCGCGTAGGCGATGTAGAAGCACCCGGCTGAAAGCAGCCACGGGATCCCCCGAACCCAGAGCGGACCGGATCGGCGTCGGGCAGGTGCGACGGGCTCGTCCACTTGCATCACTCCTCCGGAAGAAGAAGGCATCGCCTGAGCGTCACCTCGAGCGAGGTCAGAGAGATCCCGAGCTCCTGGGCGGACGCATCGGCATCGACCGTCGTGTTAGTCAGTAGCACCTCGAGCGCATCCGGCGAGAGCCCCGGGCCCCCGAAGCGTGTCCGCAAAGCGAGGAAGAGCCTGACCGGAGCCGGCGGAACCGGCCAGATCCGGAGGCGTTCACCACGGAGACGGGCGGCCCGTTCGACCAGGTCGCGATACCGGAGCCGCTCGCGGCCTCCCACGTCGAGAGGCCTTTCGGGCGCAACCTCGGGAACGAGAGCCGCGCGGAGCACGCCGTGGGCGAGATCGGCGACGTCCATCGGCTGGTGCCAGGTCTGTCCCCCGGAGAGGAGCCAGGCGGTCCCGGATGAAGTCTCGCGCAGGAGTGCGCGTGCCCCCTCGGTGTGGGGACCCAGCAGCAGAGGGGCACGGAGGATCGCAAACGGCAGACCGGACGCAGCCACCATCTGCTCGGCCTCTCCCTTTGTTCGGAAGTAGCGGTTGCGGGATGCGGCGTCGGCCCCGTACGCGCTCACGAGGACGAGCTTACGCACGCCGGCAGCCCGCGCCGCGCCGATGGCAACCTCCGTTGTCTTGACGTTTGCCGATTCGTAAGTGGCGCCAGGTCGCTCGACGAGGACGCCCGGGAGATGGACCAGCGTCGTGGCCCCTTCACAGGCCTTCTCGAGACCCTGCGGCTCCTCGTAGGAAATTCGTACGACGGCGCCCTGCTCGGGAGGAAGGGTGGGGAGCTGCGCGGCAGCGCGCTCCGAACGAACGGCGGCCACGATCTCGACCCCCGGCTCGGGTCGGTCGAGAGTCCGTGCCACGATCTCCCGGCCGAGCGCCCCGTTCGCCCCGGTTACAACGAGCCGTTCTCGCACGGGGCGACAGCCTAGCAGACGCGGGGGTTCAGGCCCGCCGTCG
>DAOUZG010000249.1 GCA_030665705.1 Deltaproteobacteria bacterium
CTTGTTCGTAGCAGCCGCGCCGCGTCCCGCCCGGTTCGCTCGAGCAGTCCGAGGGCCACCCAGAGAACCCCTACCAGGTGCAGCGGATCGGAGGGAAGCCCCGGTAGAACGGGCAGAGGCTCGCCGAGGAGCAAGACGACCGACGCCCCGAGGAGGACGGCGACGAGCGAGCTCACATCGGCGGCCTCACGCCGAACCGAAAGATGGAGTCCGGTCGCGAGCAGGGTCGGTGCAAGCGGTGGAGCGAGCGTGGCGAGACAGGCCCAGGCCGGGAGCGCCACGAGCTGCGGTGGGCTCCAGGGGAACCGCCGCTGCTCCACGAGGGTGGCGAGGATCCGTGCTGCGAGCCCCCCGTACACGAGAACCGCGAATCCCCACAGCGCCCACGTGGGCCGGAGGAAGAGAAGGCCGCCCAGCGCGGTCTGGAGGGCTACGCCTAATCGTCGATCCCTCACAGATCTGTGACAGATAGGTTCATTCCCGCGTGCAGCCCCACGGATGCGGCCAGCCCGTGCCGCTCGAATGTCCTCCAGAGAAGAAGGCCCACCCCGAGGAGCTCCAGAAACCGCAGCGGGCGAGCGCCGTGTGTGGCCGCGAACAGAAGCGCGCTCGGGAGGCCGCCGATCGCACGGCCGAGAAATCCGCGAAAGAAGCGCTCCTCCGCGAGCGGAGCGATGAGGACCGATCGAAACACCGGCGCGACGGGTTGCGGCGCGAGTCCAGCAAGCGCGGTCGCTGCGCAGACGACACCGCCGAGGGTGAGTCCCACCGCGACGCCGTCGAGGGCCGAGCGGTGGGGAGGAGTCCCCCACGCGGGTGGGGCTAGACCCAGGAAGCGTTCCCCCATTTTCGCCACCGCGATCATGCCCGCTGCGAGAAGAAGACCGGTCACGAGGTTCGTCTCCCCCGCTCGCTCTGCCAGAAGCGTCCGAGTCCCCAGGCCAGCAGGGGGAGGGCAACACCGGTCTGCGTTACGCTCCGTTCCCGAAGCGGGTCGAGCAGCGTCCGCAGCGTTGCGTGGCCGCAGAGTGCCAGCGCGGCCGTTCCGCTGGATCGACCTCGTCGAACGCGCTCGAGCAGAACGAGTCCGAGCCCCGCGTCGAGAAGCGCAGCGAGAAGCGAAACGGGAACACGCAGGACGGACGGGTGCCAGGGCAGGGGTGCACCGTCGATCGCGATGCCTCTACAGCACCCCGCCAGCCAGCAGCCGAGCCTCGCCGGCGCGAGACCGAGCAGGAGCCAGGGGGCCGCGCGGTCGAGGTAGGGACCCGGCTCGAGTCCACGCAGTCGTAGCCAGAGCGGCACGACCCCGATCGCCGGAAGCGCTCCGTACAGAATGTAACCGCCCGGGACCGGCCGAAGCATCTCACTCCAGTCGAGGCCGCGTTCGAGTGCAAAGGCGAACCGGGAGAGGACGAGTCCGAGCGCCATCGCGACCGCCCATGGGAGCCGGACGCGATCCGGGTCGAGGTGGCCGCGCTGGAGAGTTCGGACGTAGCCGAGACTTCCGAGCGTGGCTCCTACGGTCGCCATCCCCACGTGGAGCGCGCCGCTCACCGACGGGCCGTCGAGCGCGCGCCGCGACCGAGGAGCAGCACGAGGAACGGCAGCAGAGCGAGCAGCGTGGCAACCGCGCTCGGCGAGGTGGAGATTGCGTCACAACCACCCATGCGCGGCGGCAGGTTGAAGTCCGGGATCGTCGGTGAGTTGGGTACCTCTGGGAAGTTGGAAGGGCTGGACCCGGGATTCCCCGCACCCGCATCCGATCCGTCCCCAGCCTCGTTGGATTCTGCCGCTTCGGAGTCGGGTTCGTCGATCAGGACCTCTTCCACGGCAATCCGCAGGCGCGCCGACGGCTTCGGGGGGCCGACCACTTCCAGCTCCACGAGGGTCTTGATGTGCCTGCGGTCGAGCCCATCGGGGTCCCAGAAGTTCACCGGGTCCCCGTGGGCGTACGTGTAGCGGTTGAGCCAATCCGGAATGGGATCCGGGGAGAGGAAGCGACCGGCACGCGGGAAGTAGACGCGAGCGCCGATCAGCACGAACTCGCCCACCTCTTCTCCACCCGCGAAGCCCCGCACCGAACGCGATTTCCCCACGAGCTCGCGGGTTCCGAACGGGCCGAAGCGTCGGAGGGCGACGAGGGAGCCTGCATCGTCGGTCACCCAGGCAACGTTGTTCCGAAAGTCGCGGTGGAGGTACTCGTGCTCCCCGGTCCGCAGGTCGACGAGGATCCCTCCGAGCTCCAGAGTCTCTGGACGCAGATCGGCGTCCGCCTGCACGAGGCCTCCGAAGAGGAACCGGGTCTCCTCTCCCTCCACCGTCCGGGAGATCGGTGTTCCGAGGGTGGAGTAGCGCAGCTCGACGGGACCGAGGCGACGCGGGCGGTCGAACGGTTCCCACTCGATCGACCGGTCACCGATCCGCACCACGCGTCCCCTGGGATCCTGGCTCACCTCGTCGCTCCCGACGTTCCACAGCCGCGTGCGCGTGGGGTTGTACGCCAGGCCAAAGGAGTCCTCGGCGTCGTCGGGCCCCCAGAGCCTCCGGAGACGGAGGTTGCCCAGAAGGTCCCAGCCGAAGGTATAGGTCCAGTCGCCGAACCAGGCGGCGACCCGCCCCCCCCCATCGTAGTTGACGCTCGCGCCTTCGCCGGTCTGCGTGCGATCGATCACACGTCTCAGACGGTTCGTCGGTGTGCCACCGATCCTCCAGTAGAAGATGTCGAGCTCCCGCAGTGGTGTTCCGTCCGGCGCGCGCAGTACGAGCTGAGCGAGTCGCCCCAGCTCGTCGAACACGCGGTCCTGGGTCACCCCGCTCTTCCAGCGGACCCGCGTTTCGGTCGTGCTGTAGGCTGCTTCCCCGATGAGCTCGCCGTCTTCGTAGAGCTCGATCGGGCGTCCCAGGACGTCGCGTACCCAGTCGAAACGCCTCAACAGCACGCCGCTGCTCGTGTACAACTCGAGACGCGTGAGGTCTCCCGCCGGGTCGAGATCTCGCACGAGCCACTCCCCATTCGGATAGGCGACGCGACGCGGCCTTCCTGTTAGATCCCGCTCGATGACGGTCGGGCCGGCGTTGCGGGAATCGTCGATCCGCACGATATGTCCGACCGCATCCCGCGCGAGCCGGACCTCGGCAAGCAGCGCACCGGCCCGGTCGAGGTAGCGAAGTTCCACAACGCGTCCGTTGCGGTCGCGCACGAGATCGACCCGCTCTCCGTCGGGCCGCAGTCGCGAAATCAACCGTCCAGCGGCGTCGCGCTCGATCTGCTCATCGGCCC
>DAOUZG010000321.1 GCA_030665705.1 Deltaproteobacteria bacterium
TCGCCGGGGTGAGATCGTCTTCGTCGGAACGACCGACACGAGCTACCCGAGGAGCGTCCGGATCTGGCCCGAGATCAACTCGGACGACGTCGAGTACCTTCTCCAGCCGCTCCCCCGCCACCTGGACGTGGAGCCGGTCAAGCCCGAGGAGGTCGTGGCGGCCTGGGCTGGACTCCGGCCTCTCGTGGCGGAGGAGGGAAAGAAGCCGACCGACATCTCCCGCCGGGACGAGATCCTCGTCGGACCTGCCGGGGTGGTGACGATTGCTGGGGGGAAGCTGACCGGCTACCGGCAGATGGCCCACCGGAGCCTTGAGAAGGTTGAAGAGCTCACCGGGCTTACGCTCGGCCCCGCCCTCGATGAGGAACCTCCGCTCCCGGGCGGCGACTTCGACGGAGATCTGGACCGGCTGAGTGCGCGTCTGATCGCGGAGCGCCGCGTGCCGGAGTGGGCGGCCTTGCGATTAGCACGTCTGTACGGGACGGAAGCGCTGGAGCTGCTAGGCGGCGGCTTCGAACCGCTCGTCCCGGGTCAGGCGGTGGCCGCGCAGGAGGTCGACTGGGCCGTGACCCATGAGGGAGCGGCGACCGTGGAGGACGTTCTGTACCGGCGGACCCGCTTGGCCCTCTACGATCCGGACGCGCGGACTTCGGCGGTCGAGCCAGCCGCGGATCGGATGGCCGAGCTTTTGGGCTGGGATGAAGCGCGTCGTGCTCGGGAGGTCGAGGCAGTTCGCGCCCGGCTGTCAGAGGAGCTCGCGTTCGCGGGCCGGGAGGGCACATGACCGACGTCTTGGTAGATCAGCTTCGCGAACGCCTCGGGGACCGGGTCCGCACCGACGAGGAGACTCGCGCGGACCACCGGCGCGACACCTGGGTCCTGTCGGACCTGCTCGATTTCCGCGGGAACCCCGGCCCTTCCCCGAAAGCGGTCCTCTTCCCCGAGTCGACCGAGGAGGTGGCGCACGTGGTCCGGGCCTGCCGCGAGGCGCGCGTTCCTCTCGTGCCGTTCGGAGGAGGTTCGGGCTGCTGTGGGGCGATCCGTGCGGAGGCCGATGTGCTCGTTCTCTCGACCCGGCGCCTCCGGGGGCTCCGGGACCTCGATCCCGTCGCGATGGTCGCGACTTTCGGTGCGGGAACGATGGGGATCGATGCGGAGGAGACGGTCGAGAAGGAAGGATTCACCATCGGCCACTGGCCGCAGTCCGTGGAGCTCTCGACGGTCGGCGGCTGGGTTGCGACCCGCGCTTCGGGACAGTTCTCGACGCTCTACGGGAGTATCGAGGACGTCGTGCTCGCACTCGAGGTGGTGCTCCCGGACGGGAGCATCTTGCGGACGCGACGCACGCCCCGATCGGCAGCGGGCCCGGACCTGAAGCAGCTCTTCATGGGGAGCGAGGGACTGCTCGGAGTCGTGACAGAGGTGACCTTCTCTATGCGCCCGCGTCCCGAGTCGCGGCGAGGTATCGCCTCCAGTTCAAGGATTTCCCGAGCGGGCTCGAAGCGGTTCGGCAGATCATGCGGGAGGGTTGGCGGCCGCCGGTCGTCCGGCTCTACGACCCCCCCGAGGCCGCCTATCGTTTCGTGGATTGGTGCAGCCCGGGGCAAGCCTTCCTGATCCTGCTGCACGAGGGGCCCTTTCTCGGCGTCACCGCCGAGGCCGAGGGCGTCGCGGATCTGTGTCGAGCGGCCGGTGGGGTCGAAGCGAGCTCCGCTGCGGTCGACCACTGGCTCGAGCACCGAAACCAGGTTCCCGGATGGCGGGAGTTTCTGGAGCGCGGAATCATCCTGGACACCATCGAGGTGGCGGCGACCTGGGACCGGATCATTCCCCTGTACGAGCGCGCCACGGCGTCGCTCCGCGAGGTCCCCGGCATCCTGGCTGCGACGGCCCACTCGAGCCACAGCTATCGCTCCGGGACCTGCCTCTACTTCACGTTCCTCGCCAGACCGGAGGACCCTGAAGAGATGGCCTCTACCTATCTCGAGTGCTGGCGTCGCGTCATGGATGTGAC
>DAOUZG010000026.1 GCA_030665705.1 Deltaproteobacteria bacterium
AACACGCGGTCGTGGACGTCCTGGGGCACGCCGGGACCGTCGTCCTCGATCTCCAGGTACACCTGATCGTCCTCGACACCGGTGCGCAACGTGATCGTGCCGGCCCGCCGCACCGAGCGGATGGCCTGCTCGGCGTTGTTCAGCAGGTTGAGGATCACCTGGTCCATCTGGTGGAAGTCGAAGCTCGTCCGGGGCAGGCGCGGGTCCAGCTCGAGGTCGATCTCGATCTGCGACGAGCGCAGGTGGTACGATTTAAGGTCCAGTACCTTCTCGACGCACTCGTTCAGGCTCTGCTCTTTTTTCTCGGGCGCGTGCTTGCGCGCGAAGGACAGAAGCTTGAACACGATCTTCTGGCAGCGCAGGGCCGACTCGACGATGCGTTGCAGGTCGCGGATCTGAGCGGGGTCGCTGGCCTGTCCGCGCAACAGCTCGGCGTAGCCCACCACGCCGGACAGCGGGTTGTTCAACTCGTGGGCCACACCGGCGACGACCTCGCCCAGGCTGGAGAGCCGCTCGGCCTGGGCCAGGCTCTTCTCCACCCGGCGCAGCTTGGTCACGTCGCGGCCGATCCACACCCGGCCGACCTCGTTTTCGCTGTCGTCGGTCAGCGCGGCGCTGACCAGGCTGACCTCGACCGACTTGCCGCCGCCGCGATCCAGCATCAGCTCCAGCGGAGTCGCCGGGTCGGGCGGTGCGTCGAGCTCGGTTGCGAGGATCTCCGAGGAGATCCTCGCCGCGTGCGCCCGAATCGCCTCTCCGAGCTCCTCCTCCGTCTCGTATCGGACACGGATACGCGCCTCGTACGCGAGGTCCATCTCCTTGCGGGCGCGCTGAACTCGGTTCACGACCTCACGCGCGAGGCCCTCCCGTCGAAGCGCATCGGTGATTCGGGTGTCTAGCACGACCACACGGCCGCCCTCCGCGGCGGCGGCGAACCCCTCGCGCGCCGTCAGGCGAACTTCGATGTCGTCGCCTCGCAGCGTCACGCTCCCGTCTTCGAGCTGGAGCTCGATCTCACCTCGGCGGTCGAGTTCTTGGAAGAGCGCCGTTCCGTTCGACTGCTCGAGCGCCTGTTTGACGAGCGGTACCCGCCTGCCGATCCGGGGCCCCAGCGCACGGAAGTTGGGCACCAACGCGAACTCCACGTACCGCTCCGGCTCCTCCGTGAAGGTGAGCGCGTGCACGTTGAGCTCCTCGCGAATCGGCTCCTCGAAGCGCGCGACTCCGTCCCGGTCCTCTCTGCCCGCCACGACGATGATGGCCTCGGCGAGGGGCTGACGTACCTTCAGCCGATGGGCGCCGCGAACCCGCTGCCCCAGCGTCACGATGGCGCGGACCCGGTTCATGTCCGTCCGTAGCTCCTCGTCGACACGCTCCGGCCGGGGCTCGGGATAGGGGACGAGATGGACCGAGATCGGAGCGCTTTCATCGACCCCACGGACCAGGTTCTGGTGGATCGATTCCGCGATGAAGGGGACGAAGGGAGCGGTCAGGCGGGAGAACTCCACCAGCACCTCGTAGAGCGTCGAGAAGGCGGCATGCTTGTCCGTCGAGTCGGCCTCGGCCCAGAAACGGGCTCGGCTCCTGCGTACGAACCAGTTGGAGAGCGCCTCCGCAAACGCCGCGACGCGGCGCGCGGCGGGATAGCTTCGGGAACCGTCGAGGGAGACCCGCACGTCGCGGAGGGTGGCATCGAGCTCGGCGAGGACCCAGCGGTCGAGATCGGTCCGCTCGCCCAGGGCGGGGCGATCCTGGCTTGGATCCCACTGGTCGATCCGGGCATAGGTGACAAAAAAGCTGTAGACGTTCCAGAGCTTGAGCAGGAAGTCGCGCAGGGCCTCGACCGCGCCGCCGCGGTAGAGGCGCGTGCTCTGTCCCGGAACGCAGGAGACGTAGAGCGACCAGCGCATCGCGTCCGCACCGTGCTCGGCAATGAGGTCCAACGGATCTTCGTAGTTCTTCTTCGACTTCGAGAGCTTCTGGCCGCGCTCGTCGGAGATCAGACCCTGCACGACACAGGTGCGGTACGGGTGAGGGTATGCAGCCTCCGGAAATAGCAGCGTGCTGACTGTGAGAAGCGAGTAGAACCAGCCTCGCGTCTGGTCGAGGGCCTCCGTGATGAAGTCGGATGGGAAGGTTTTCTCGAACTGCTCGCGGTTTCGGTGCGGATAGCCCCACTGCGCAAACGGCATGCACCCCGAGTCGAACCAGCCGTCGACGACCTCGGGCACCCGGCGGTAGACGCCGGGCTCGCCCGGACGGGTCCAGGTCACCTGGTCGATCCAGGGCTTGTGAACGCGCAGGTGAGGGGACAGATCGGGGTCGCCCTCCCGCGCTTCCTCGAAGTGTCTGAACGCGTCGGGGTTGCGCGCCAGGATCTCCTGAACCGAGTCGACCGCCTCCATCCGGCCCGTCTCGTCGTTCACCCAGATCGGAAGCGGGGTTCCCCACCAGCGCTCCCTCGACAGCGCCCAGTCGACGTTGTTGCGCAGGAAGTCCCCGAACCGACCCTCGCGGATGTGCTCGGGCTCCCAGTGGATCTGCGCGTTATTCGCGATGACCCGTTCGATCTCGGCAGTCGTGCGGATGAACCACGAGCGCCGCGCGTACTGAATCAGCGGATCGTCCTCTGCCCGCCAGCAGAACGGGTACTCGTGGCGCTCTACGCCCTCGGAGTAGAGAAGTCCACGCTCTCGCAGGTTTCGGATGATGTCCCGGTCGGCCTCCTTGCAGAAGCGCCCGGCGAAGTCGGTTGCCTCCGGTCGGAAGCTTCCGTCGGGCTGCACGAGCTGCAGGAAGCCGAGCCCTTCCTCCCGGGCCACCCGGAAGTCGTCCTCGCCGAAAGCGGGGGCGATGTGGACGACGCCGGTGCCGGTATCGAGCGTGACGAAGTCTGCGGCGATCACCTCGTAGGCACGGCCCCCCTCCGGCTCCCCGTACCGGAAAAGCGGTTCGTAGCGCGTGCCCACGAGTGCCTGGCCCGGTTGCTCCGCCACCACCCGATGAGGACGATCTCCCAGGACCTGCTCAGCCAGGGCGCGCGCCAGTACCAGCCGCTCGCCGTCTTCGGTCTCGACCGTGACGTAGGGCTCCGAGGGGTGAACGGCGAGCGCGACGTTCGATGGGAGTGTCCAGGGTGTCGTCGTCCAGCTGAGTAAAGACGCGTTCGGCTCTCCGACGCTCCGGAAGCGGACGACGATCGACGGATCGTCGACCGTCTTGTAACCCTGACCGACCTCGCCGGAGGAGAGCGCCGTTCCTCCCTGGGGCCACCACCAGACCACCTTGTAGTCCTGGTAGAGGAGGTCCTTCCGAAACAGCTGCGCGAGCGCCCACCAGACGCTCTCCACGTAAGGCTCGTGGAACGTGACGTAGGCATCGTCGACGTCGATCCAGAACCCGATCCGCTCCGTCATGCGACGCCACTCGTCGATGTAGCGGAAAACGGACTCGACGCAGCGCCGCGTGAACGCGTCCACTCCGAAGCGCTCGATCTCGATCCGCCCGTGGATTCCGAGCTCCTTCTCGACCTCGACCTCGACCGGGAGCCCGTGCGTGTCCCACCCTCCGCGTCGGGGGACGTCGTAACCGGACATCGTGCGGTAGCGGAGGAAGAGGTCCTTGAGCACTCGCCCCAGCACGTGGCCGGGGTGCGGCATCCCGTTCGCGGTCGGAGGGCCCTCGTAGAAGACGAAAGGAGGCTTGCCCCGTCCCTGCTCGACCGACTTCTCGAAGACGCGCTCCTTCTTCCACAAATCGAGCCAACGTTCCTCGAGGTCCGGGAACCGAACGTTGGGCGAGACCGGTTCAAACATGCGCGCGAAAGTAGCACAGTCCCCGAGCGCGACCGGGGGGGCGGTGGTAGCCTGTGGTGCATGGGCGCCAAGCCTTCAACCGAGAGCGAAGGGGCAGTCCTCCCGGCAGGATGGGAAGCGGTCATCGGCCTGGAGGTGCACGTCCAGCTCCGCACCCGCACGAAGCTGTTCAGTGCGGCGCCGAACGCCTTCGGGGCTGAGCCCAACACACAGACCACCGAGGTGGACGTGGGAATGCCCGGCGTACTCCCCGTCATGAACCGTCGTGCGGTGGAGCTGGCCGTACGCACCGCGCTCGCGCTCGGGTGCGAGCTCCAGCCGGTCTCGTTCTTCGCCCGGAAGCACTATTTCTACCCCGACCTTCCGAAGGGCTACCAGATCTCCCAGTACGAGGAGCCGTTCGCGACCGGGGGCGGGGTCCCAATCGAACGCAACGGCGAGCAGCGGACGGTGCCCCTTGTTCGGATCCACATGGAGGAGGACGCCGCGAAGAGCATTCACGACGACTCGATCACCGGAGCCGGCGTGAGCCACGTGAACCTCAACCGCGCTGGCGTTCCACTCATCGAGATCGTCTCGACGCCGGAGATCCGGACCCCGGAGGAGGCCGGGGCCTACCTGCGGAGCCTCCGCTCCATCGTCCGGTACCTGGAGGTCTCCGATGCGGACATGGAAAAAGGGCACCTGCGCTGCGATGCCAACATCTCGGTGCGGCGGAAGGGGGAGACCGAGCTCGGCACCAGGGTGGAGCTCAAAAACCTCAACTCCTTCCGGTACGTCGAACGCGCGATCGCGTACGAGATCCTCCGGCAGGTCGAGCTGATCGAGGACGGCGGGAGCGTGGTCCAGCAGACCCGGCTCTGGGACGACCGGGCCGGGGAGAGCCGGTCGATGCGGAGCAAGGAGTACGCGGACGACTACCGGTACTTCCCGGACCCGGATCTCGTGGCGCTGCGGCTCGAGCCGGAGTGGCTCGACGAGATCCGACGAAACCTTCCCGAGCTTCCGCAGGAGCGACGCCAGCGGTTCGGGGACGAGTATGGGCTTCCCGCCTACGACGCCCAGGTGCTGACGGACGACCGGGGTGTTGCGGACTTCTTCGAGGCGGTGGCGCGCCTGTACGACAGTCCGAAGACCGTTTCCAACTGGGTCATGCGGGATGTTCTCGGAGCCCTGAACGAGCGTGGGCTCGGGATTCGGGAGGCCAAGCTCACCCCCGAACACCTGGTGGAGCTTCTCCGTCTCGTTGACGAGCGCCGCGTAACGGCTGCCATTGCACGGGACGTGCTCCCCGAGGTCGTGGAGTCGGGTACGTCGCCTGCCGCCGTGGTGCAGGCGCGTGGACTCGAAGCGGTTCGCGACACGGGAGAGCTCGAGGCCATCGCCGCCGAGGTCATCGAGGCCAACCCCAAACAGGTGGGGCAGTACCGGGGCGGGCAGGAGAAGCTCGTGAACTTCTTCGTCGGCCAGGTCATGAAGCGGACGAAGGGCAAGGCGGATCCGAACCTGGTGAAGGAGATCCTGGCCCGCCTCCTCGCGGGCTGATCCGTCGTTCCGCGCCCCTGGGGGGCCCTTGCGGATCGTGCGGGTAGGTGGTAACATACCGACTGGTCGGTTTATAAACCGACCAGTCAGTTCGACTAGTCAGTTCGATTAGTCAGTTGATCGTCAGGAGGGGAGATGTTGCAATCCCCGCGCTCCCCCCGCGTAGGCACGCGCGTCGTGGCCGACGTCCGGCGGCAGGAGATCCTCGACGCCGCCCAGGCCTGCTTCCGTGAGAGCGGCTACCACGGCACCACGGTCCAGGATGTCGCGGCCCACGCAGGACTGTCTAAGGGCGCGATTTACTGGCACTTCAAGGGCAAGCGAGAGGTCTTCCTGGCTCTGCTCGAGCGCTACGTCAACTCCCTGCTCGAGCGCTACGCCGATTCCTTCCGGGAGGCCAGCCGTCCAACAAGCGGAGGAACGGTCTCGGCGATGGAGGCCCTCCGGTGCATGGTGGAAGCCATAGGGCCCCAGGAGTCGTTCGAGTGGGTGGAGCTGAGCCTCGAGTTCATGGCTCACGCGGGCCGCGATCCCGATCTGCGAAAGCTCCTCCTGAACATGTACCGCGCACTCCGCGGAGCGGTTCAGCACCACATCGAGCGGGGCATCCGGGAGGGGCAACTGCGGTCCATCGATGCGGCCGCATTCGCTGCGGCTGCCGTTGCCACGCTCGATGGACTGGTGGTGCAAAAGGTGATCGAGCCGGATCTCGACCTCGCCTCTCTCTGGCGAGAGGCGGTGGACGTTCTGGTACGGGGGATCGAAGCGTGAGTCGAACCGTTAGAACTGTGCTGCTGGCAATGACGCTCGCGACAACGGCCTCCGCGGGGGAGTGGACGGCGGAGGAGCTCGTTCGCAGAGCGGAGGACATTCTTCGTGGGTCGACCGCAGAGATGACGGCGACGATGACCGTCAAGACGCCGCGCTGGACCCGCGAGCTCAAATTCCACTCGTGGGACGACAAGAGCGGGGACCGGAGCTTCGTGCGCATCCTCTCACCCCGCAAGGACCGGGGAACCGGCTTCCTCCGGCAGGGGCTCCACCTCTGGACCTACCTCCCCCGTGTCGAGCGGGTCATGCGGATCCCCGCCTCGATGATGCTGCAGCCCTGGATGGGGAGTGATTTCACGAACGACGATCTGGTTCGGGAGTCTTCCTTCGTCGAGGACTACGTCCCGAAGAGGCTCGGCGAGATGGAGCTGGACGGCGTGCCGCTCGTCGGTCTCGAGCTCGTCCCGCACGAGGACGCCCCGGTGGTCTGGGGGCGGGTCGAGATGTGGATCGAGCGTGAACGGTTCGCACCACGGCTCTTTATCTACTTCGAGGAGGCCGACGCGGGCGAGTTCGCGAAGGTCCGCACGCTGCGCTTCGACAAAGTGCGTATGGTGCAGGGGCGGCCGCTCCCGCACTTCTGGGAGATGATTCCGGAGGACAAGCCGGACCACCGCACCACGATCGTTGTGGAGACGATGCGCTTCGATGAGCCCCTCGACGACGGGCTCTTCACCCACGAGAACCTGCGGCGTGCGGAGGGCGCACGTTGAGGGTTCTCGTTCGGCTGGCGCTGCGAAACCTCTGGAGGAACCCCCGCCGGACCGCGCTGACGATCGGGGCGACCGTTTTTGCCGTCGGCATCACGCTCTTCACGGAGGCGCTTGCGACCGGGAGCCATAAGCGGTGGATCGACGAGATCGTCCGCCTCTACCCGGGACACGTGGAGGTCATGGCCCGGGGGTACCGGGACAACCGCACACTCGACTACGGGATGCGGCTCCCGGAGGATCGTATCCGCGCACTGGATCGCCTCGCAGGGGTGGAAGGCTGGGCCCCGAGGGTCGAGGCATGGGCGCTCGCCATGCCCGATCGCGAGGGCGCGCTCGGGCGCGCGGGGTGGCTCGTCGGAGTCGATCCCGAACGGGAACGCCGGCTGTCGAAGCTCGGAAGGTCGGTCCGGGAGGGACGCTTCCTCGATGGAACGCCCGAGAAGGGGGTGGTGCTCGGGACGCGCCTTGCGCGCGGTATGGGGGTCGGAGTCGGCGACCCGGTGATTCTGCTGTCAACCGACTACTACGGCTCTCAGGCGGCAGACCGTTTCCAGGTCGTCGGAACCCTGGAGGTGGGGAACCCGGACTTCGACGCAGCGCTCGTCCTGCTGCGCCTCGACGAGGTTCAGCGTTTCCTCGAGTACGAGGATCACGTCTCGCACGTGGCGATCTTCGCAGAGCAGACGGAGGCCGCCCTGGAGCTCGCCGGAGCCGTCGAGGGTCTGTTCGATCCCGTGGACTACGAGGTGATGGCCTGGCAGGAGCTCCTCCCGGAGCTCAGGCAGCTCATTCTTCTCGATGACGTGTCGGCTCATATCATGGTCGGGATCCTGATTCTGGTAGCCGGGTTCGGTCTGCTCAACAGCGTGCTGATGTCGGTCTTCGAGCGAGTGCGGGAGTTCGGGGTGATGCGGGCCATCGGCGCGCGTCCGCGCACTCTGTTTGCCGTGGTGCTCCTCGAAGCTGCCATGCTGGGGCTGATCGGGGTCATCCTCGGGCTCGTCGTCGGCATACCGGTCGTTCTCTGGTACGCACAGAACCCGATCGTGCTCTCGGGTGACTACGCGGCCGCCATGGAAGCCTTCGACATTGCACCGGTGATCGTGTTCGACCTCGATAGGAATAACCTCCTCGGAACTCCCCTGGTGATGTTCGTGGTGGCCATGCTCGCGGCACTCCCCGCCGCGGTGCGGGCGAGCCGCGGACAGCCCGTGGATGTGATGCGGGCACAGACGACATGATGCTCCTTCGTCTTGCGTGGAGAAACTTGATTCGCGGCTGGCGACGAAGCGCCATCGTGATCGTGGCAATGGCGTTCGGCCTCGGGGCATCCCTGCTGCTTCTGGGTCTGTCCAAGGGGATGGTGAAGCAGATGACCGACACGGCCGTGCAGACGCAGCTCGGCCATATCGCGGTCCACGCCCGCGGCTACTTCGACAACCCCGACGTGAAGCGAAACCTCCCCCAGGGTGGGCAAGCCGTGCTCAAGCGGCTGCGTGAACGGTCGGAGGTCGCGGCATCTGCGCGTCTGCGGGGGGACGGTCTGGTCCAGAGCGCCCGTCACAGCGCCCGTGCCTTCTTCATCGGTGTTGATCCCGAGGCCGAGGCACGTGTCTCGAGCGTTCCTGGCTCGCTCATAGAGGGGAGTTTCCTCAGAGATGCACCGTCGGCGATCCGACGCGCGCGGAGACTGGCACCCGTCGTGATCGGTCGGAAGATGACGGAGCGCCTCCGCGTCGGACTGGGAGACAAGGTGGTGCTCCATGCACCGGGAGAGACCGGGCTCGCTGCCTTCCGGGTCCGCGGGATCTACCGGACCGACTCCTCGGATTTCGACGGGTCTCATGTCTTTCTGCGTTTGCGGGACGCTCAGCGTCTCTTCGATATCGGGGATCGCGTAACCGAAGTCACCCTCGTCCTCGAGCGTCCGGGGCGTGCACGCAGCCTCCAGGCCTGGCTGGAACAGCACCTCCCGGGCTCGCATTACGAGGTCTTGCGTTGGCAGGAGCGGGCTCCTCGTCTCGCGGCAATGCTCGACTTGATGACGAGGATCTCCTGGATCTTTTATGGGGGGGTTTTCATCGCGATGGCGTTCGGCATTGCGAATGTGCTGTTCATGGCCGTCTTCGAGCGGATCCGGGAGTTCGGTGTGCTACGTGCAATGGGGCTCCAGCCGATGAGGCTCGTTTCGATGGTCCTTCTGGAGTCGGTGCTCCTGACGATGGCCGGGACCGCGGTCGGCCTCGCAGCAGGTTGGAGCCTGGTTGGCTGGTTCAAGGAGCGGGGGCTCGACCTCGCCTGGTTCGCCGAGGGGCTTCGTGCCTACGGAATCGGAACCGCGATCCACACGACCCTGGACGCAAGCGACCTGGTCTGGCCGGTCCTCATCGCGACGGTCACCGCGTTTGTTGCGGGGCTTGCGCCGGCCCTCCGGGCGGTGAGTCTCCGCCCAGCGGAAGCACTACGCCACACGTAGGGGGAGTCATGGGAAAGCAGGTCTTGGAAGGCGTCGAGCTGGTCAAGGACTACGAAACCCGATCCGTTAGCACGCGTGCGCTCGATGGCGTCTCTATGAGCATAGAGGAGGGAGAGTTCTCCGTGCTGGCCGGCCCGTCGGGCTCCGGGAAAACGACCCTCCTCAACCTACTCGGTACCCTCGACGCACCGACCTCCGGCCGCGTGTTCATCGACTCGACGGATGTCTCGACGCTGAGCGAGGCGGAGCGTTCACGCCTGCGGCTGCAGAAGCTCGGCTTCGTCTTCCAGGCGTTTAACCTGATTCCCGTTCTGACGGCGGCTGAGAATGTCGAGTTCGTTCTGCTCCTGCAGGGGGTCGGGGGCGCAGAGCGCCGGAAGCGTGCGGTCTCCCTGCTGGGCGAATTCGGACTCGCGGAGCTCGCAAACAAGCGGCCTCCGGAGATGAGCGGGGGGCAGCAGCAGCGCGTGGCCGTGGCCCGGGCCATCGCTGCGGACCCGCGCATCGTGCTGGCGGATGAGCCGACCGCGAACCTCGACTCGAAGACCGCGGAGAGCCTCCTCGACCTGATGCTCGAGATGAACCGGCAACGAGGTGTGACCTTTCTGTTCAGCACGCACGACCCCAGGGTCATGCACCGCGCTCGACGAATTCTTCATCTCGTCGACGGACGCATCGCCGAGGACGAGCGACGCGCGTGAGAGGGGCTGCGGCGCTTGTATTGCTCGCGCTCACCGCTGCACCTCTCCGCTCACCCGCGATCATGGAGTTCGAAGGGGAGGACTGGCAGGCCGAGCTTCGCGGTCACGTGCGCGTTCTGGGAACGTTCACGCGCGACGTGAGTGCGGACCGTTTCCTCGAGCGCGGCTCCACGCGCAAGCAGGACAGTGGCCTCCTGCTCGTACGCAACCGCGTGACAGCCCAGGGCGCCGTCGGGGATCGGCTCTTCGGGAAGGTCGCGTACGATACGGAGCTTCGCACCGGCTCGGCCCTGAACTCACTCGGATTCGAGGTCGCCAACGAGATTGGCACACAGACCTGGCTCGACGCGGACCGAGTCTTCCACGAGGCCCCCGATGCCCACATGCGCCACGCCCTGTATCGTGCCTGGCTGCGCTACGAAGGCGACCAATGGGATCTGACCCTCGGCCGACAACGGATCGCCCTGGGGCGCGGGCGCCTCTGGAACCCGACGGATCTCTTTAACCCGATCTTCCCGTTGGCGGTGGAGGGCGACCAGCGCATCGGTCAGGACGCGGCGGTCGGCCGCCTCCGGCTCGGTCGCACGCTGCACCTGGTCGGGATTTGGTCTCCGAAGGACGATCCGGACCTTCACAGGGCAGCACTCCGTTTCGAGGTGCAGCGAAGGGAGATCGACGCCGCGCTCATGGTCGGACGCTTCCAGCAAGACTGGGTCTTCGGCGGAGATTTCGCGCTGAGCTTCAGGGGGGCTGCCATCCGCGGCGAGGCCACGTTCACCGATCTCGACCTCGGGGATCGGATCTGGCAGGTCGTCGGCTCGGTGGACTACAGCTTTCCGCTGGGGACGGGGCTCTACGTACTCGTCGAGCACCTCTTCAACGAGAACCTCGTCGACCCGGGCGCCTTTGCCGCACTGCCACCTGGAGCGGGTCGCCGGGCTGCGCTCGAAACGTTCGTGCAGTCCCAGACCCTGTTTCTCAACCGCATCACGACCGTCGTTCGCAACCAGACCGGTTTCCAGGTCGGCTACGACCTGACGCCGATCCTGCGCAGCGACCTGCTCGTTCTGTACGACTGGCACGGTCCGAGCACCGCGATCGTGCCGGCGATCACCTACCAGTGGCTTCAGGACGTCGAGATCTCACTCGCGGCGCAGTTCTTCATCGGTCGGGATGAGCGGACCGAGTACGGGGACCGCACGACCCTGCTCATCCTGCAGGTGGATGCCTATTTCTGAGGCTGGGCGGAGCCGGTACGGCGCCGGATTCCGAGGAGTAGGCCGATCCCTCCGATCAGGAGCGCGAGGCTGGTCGGCTCGGGGATCGGCTCGACAAAGCCGCGGTTGAAGTGCTGAAGGGTGTCGTCCAG
>DAOUZG010000207.1 GCA_030665705.1 Deltaproteobacteria bacterium
ACCGCTTCCGGCTGAGCCTGGTCCCGTTCGCGGGCGACCTCAGCGAGGCAGTCCAGATCGCCGATGCCTTCCAGACTCAGCCGCGGGGGGTCGGCACGGCTCTGCACGGTGGAGCACTCCCGGCGGCGGCTTCCTTCCTCGGCGTGGAGCCCGCATTGTTTCGTCTCTCGGCGGTATGCCCGGGGAGCGACGGAGCTTCGGTGGTCGTTCGGGGAGTCTGGTCCGGAGAGGAGCCGGGGGAGGTGAGGCTCCGGCCGCTCGCGCGGCCCCTCGGGGTGGAGCGGGTCCGCCTGGACGGGACGCCGCTCGGTCCCGTGACACCGGATGCGGACGGTACGCTCCGGGTCCAGGTCGGTCGACACGAAATCGTGTCGATCCGATTGAGTTACCCGGGCGGAGAGGCCGGATAGGTCGGGAAAGGAGACTCCCGTGGGCGCGACGCGAAAGAAGACGGGGAAGGGGGCACGCAGGGCCGCCCGCAAGGGGGGCGCCCGGCGGTCGACGGCATCCCGCAAGCGTCTGACTCCGGCCCGCACGAAACGTGGCCTCGGAGCAGGGGAGGAGCCGCTCTCGCTCGACGATCCGGCGGTGACGCAGCTCGTCCAGCGGGTGAAGGATGTCGGTGGGGCACCGATCGGGGCGTACCGTGAGCCGCTCTCCGGAAGTCCGATTCTCCTGGCGGCGCTCCCGCTCGAGGCGATTGATCCGACACCCTTCCAGCGGGATCTCTCCCCGACGCACGCGAAGCGCCTGGCGCAGAAAATCGATGAGAGCGGTGCTTTCCTGGACCCTCTCATCGTGGTCGAGGGAAGCGACGGGCGCTTCTGGACACCTAACGGGCGACATCGGCTCGTTGCCGCCAAGCTGATCGGCCTCAGCACGGTGACGGCGCTCGTCTCCCGCGATGCCTCGCTGGCGTTCAAGATTCTCGCGCTCAACACGGAAAAGGCGCACAACCTCCGCGACCGGAGCCTGGAGGTGATTCGAATGGCGCGCGCCCTGGCGGCGAGCAACCCCCGCACGAGGGAGGATGCCTATGAGGTGGAGTTCGAATCCCCGACCTACCTGACTCTCGGCATTCTCTACGAGCAGGAGGGCCGCTTCGCGGGAAGCGCCTATCATCCCTTCTTGCGGCGGGTCGACCGGTTCAGACCAAAGACGCTCCGGTCTGCCCTTCAGGAGCGAGAGGGTTGGGCCGCGCGGCTCCTCGAGATCGAGACGGAGGTGCGCGAGATCGTGGAGAAGCTGCGTCGACGCGGCTTCCGATCCCCCTATCTGCGGACCTTCGTCGTGGCCCGAATCAACCCGGTGCGCGTAACGCGGGGACGCAAGCCGGAGAAGGACCCGAAGATGGCCGTGGGCGCCGCCCTCACCAAGATGCTCGCAGCGGCGCGGCGCTTCGATGTGGACAGGGTCAGAGACACGGACCTCGCGCTTGTGGCTGCCGTGGCTTCGGACGAAGGTGGCGAGTGAGCCTGGTGCGTGTGCGCATGGTTGTCGACGGGAGGGTCCAGGGGGTGTTCTTCCGGGACTTCACGCGGCAGCGTGCACGCGCCCTTGGAGTCATGGGCTGGGTGCGTAACCTTGTCGATGGGCGTGTCGAGGCGCTCCTGGAGGGGGAGGACCAGGCGGTCCGCTCCCTGCTCGACCACGTGGCGGAAGGGCCGCCGCATGCGCACGTGGCGAACGTGGATGCAGTCCACGAGACCTACACGGGTGAGTTCGACGACTTCCGGATCGTCTACTGAGAAAGAGAGATAGCCGGATGGGCTCGTCAGACGAGCGGGACCGACCGGAGGCACCGACCGAGCACCGCGAACGCGTGTTGCCGAGCGAGGACTCCGAACTCTACCGGGAGCTCCGTGAGGAGATGGTTCGGCGACATCTCGAGGCCCGGGACATCACCGATCCGCGGGTCCTGGAGGCGATGGCCCGTGTGCCACGGCACCGTTTCGTGCCGGTGGAGCACGAGACGTCGGCGTACGCCGACGGGCCTCTCCCCATCGGGCGGGGTCAGACGATTAGCCAGCCGTACATCGTCGCCCTGACTCTGCAGCTCGCGAAGGCCGAGCCGGGGAAACGCGCACTCGATGTCGGAACGGGTTCGGGATACCAGGCCGCGGTGCTCGCCGAGATCGTGGAGCACGTCTACAGCATCGAGATCCGGGAGGAGCTGGCCCGTGCCTCCGAAGAGCGACTGCAGAAGCTCGGCTACCGGAACGTGACGGTTCGGCGCGGAGACGGATACGCGGGCTGGCCCGACGAGGCTCCCTTCGATCTCATCGTGGGCGCGGCGGCTGCCACGGAGGTTCCCTCCACACTGGTGGACCAACTCGCGACCGGTGGACGGCTCGTGATGCCTGTGGGAAACCCCTGGCAGGAGCTGACCGTTGTGGAGAAGGGTCCAGACGGGGAGCTGCGTCAGTGGTCTGCCGGGGACGTCCGCTTCGTTCCCATGATCCGAAGCGAGGAGCTCCCCGGTTGAAGGGGGGAGCGGGGAACGCCCGGGTTTGGCGTGCTTAGTTCCAGGGGGCCGATCGAGATCACGTGTGCGGGCACGGTCGAGGCGAGCCCGCAGCTCGTCTACGCGTGGCACCTTCGTCCAGGCGCCGTCCGCAGGCTTCTACCCCCGTGGGTCCGAATCCGGCTTCTCGGCGCGGATCGTCCTCTCGAGACCGGCGAGCCGTTTCGCCTCGAGTTCCGCTGGGGCCCGCTGCCACTCAGGATGGAGCTCCGCTGCGCCGAGCGGGGCCCGGGTGAACGCTTCCGATTGGAGCAGGTCCGGGGACCCTTCTCTGCTTGGGAGCACGTGCGCGAGCTACACGCGGACGGGGCACGCGGCTGCAAGATCTCGGACCGGATCCGCGTGGGCTCTCCCATTCGGCTGCGCCTCGGCGGCCGGCTTGACACAAAAGTGAGACGAATCCTGCACACGGGATACGCACAGCTCGGTCACGATCTGCGCTCCCATGCCCGTTACGGTGGAGCCTCCTTGCGCGTCGTGGTCAGCGGAGCCTCGGGACTGGTCGGGTCTGCGCTGGTTCCGTTTCTCACCGCAGGTGGGCACCGGGTCGAGCGCCTGGTGCGACGAACCTCCCCTGCCGATGCAGCCGAGATCCCGTGGGACCCACTTGCCGGAACGCTGGATCGGGACCGCCTCGAAGGATGCGACACCGTGGTCCACCTGGCCGGCGAGGGGATCGGCGAGGGCCGCTGGACTCGAGCTCGAAAGCAAGCGATCCGGCAAAGTCGGGTGGACGGGACCCGGACGCTTTGCGGGGCGCTCGCAGCACTCCGATCCCCTCCGCGCCTCCTCGTCTCCGCATCGGCGGTGGGTTTCTACGGAGACCGTGGAGAGGAGTCACTCACGGAGGAGAGCCCTCGGGGAGAGGGCTTTCTCGCCGACGTCTGCCGCGAGTGGGAAGCTGCGACGGAACCCGCGGCGCGCGCCGGGATCCGGGTGGTGAACCTGCGGATCGGTGTTGTGCTGGCCCGGTGGGGCGGGGCGCTCGCGCGCATGCTCCTACCGTTTCGGCTCGGGTTGGGTGGTCCGGTCGGGTCGGGAGCGCAGTTCCTCTCCTGGGTCGGTCTCCCGGATCTGATCGGCGTGATCCATCATGCGATGGTGGAAGACGCGCTCTCGGGCCCCGTCAATGCGGTGGCGCCCGAGCCCGTCCCGCAGGCGGAGTTCGCTCGGACACTCGGTCGGGTTCTCCGTCGTCCGGCCCTCGTTCCCCTTCCCGCGTTTGCCGTTCGTCTCGCTCTCGGCGAGATGGGGGAGGCGCTGCTCCTCGAGGGAGCACGGGTCCTCCCGCGCAAGCTCCTCGACTCGGGGTTCGAGTTCCGAGCTCCCGACCTCGAGCCGATGCTCCGCCTCCTCGTGGGGACGGACTCGCGGAGGAACGAAGGCGCCGGCTAGAACCCATCTCAGAAACCCCGGACCGAGCCAGGCCGCTCTGGCGGGCCGAGATCAAGGCGTCGCGAGCGAGGCAT
>DAOUZG010000050.1 GCA_030665705.1 Deltaproteobacteria bacterium
GATCTGGGCGCTTTCAACAGCGACGCAAGCGCCGCGGATCTCCACGATCTTCGCCGGACGCTGGGCTATGCGCGGTGGAACCTGTTCGGCACGAGCTACGGAACCAAGCTCGCCCTCACAACACTGCGACACTTCCCGGAGGCAGTCCGCAGCGTTGTCCTCGACTCGGCCTATCCGCCCGGACTCGAGTACGGAGTGGAGGCGGCGGACTTCGCACGGGCGCTCGAGGAACTGCACAACGGCTGCGCTGCCGATCCGGCCTGCCACGCGGCCTACCCCGACGTGAGCGGGATGATCCGGGAAGCGCTTGGGAGCTTGCGGGAGGAGCCGCTCGAAGTCCCGGTGGCCGAGAGCTATCCGATCGACAGCGACGCCTACGCCATCAATCCCCAGGACCTGCTGATCGCTCTGCGCCAAGGGCTCTACGACCGTCAGATCATCCCCGCGCTTCCCTTCCTCATCGCCTCGTTCCGGGACCGCAACACCGAGGCGCTCGAAGGTTTCGTCGATGCGATGGGAGAGCGCGCCGGGGACGTAAACCGCGCCGTCTACAACATGGTCGAGTGCTATGAGCGCTACCCCTTCTGGAGAGAAACGCCTCGCTCCAGCCTACCGTCCCCGTGGGGGGAGCTGCTGCGGGAGTTCGTCCAGTTCGAGGTCGACTACGCTGTGTGTGCGGAGTGGTCGGAGCATCGCGCAGGCCCGGAGGAGGACGAGCCGGTCGTGAGCGACGTTCCGACCCTCATTCTTGCTGGCCAGTACGATCCCATCACGCCCCCCGAGTTCGGCCGACGAGCGGCCGAGACCCTTCCGCAGAGCACGTACGTCGAGTTCCCGTATATCGGCCATGGCGCCTTCCGCTCCGACGAATGTCCGAAGAGCATCGTCGTGGAGTTCCTTCGCAACCCCGGGGCGGAGCTCGACCTCGCGTGCATCGGCGAGATCGAGCCGCTGCGATTCTTCACGGACGTGTACGTCAACGCCGGCGTCTACCGTGTCGCGAAGGCGCTCTTCGAAGAGGAGAGCCGGTTGGCCGTCGCGTCGACGGGCGCGCTCGGGGGAGCGTTGTTCATCCCGTTGTCCGTGTGGACACTCGCAGCGATGCTGCGCCGACGGCGGGGAGGACCCGCGCCGGATCCCGGCGCCCGGCGGGCACGCCGTGTCACGGGGGGCACTGCCGTGCTGGCCCTTGTCTTCCTTCTGGGGCTACTCGGCGCGATGCTCACGACCGCATTGGCCAACCCGGTCCACCTCGCCCTCGGGCTACCGGGCACGGCGCGGCCCCTCTTCTGGCTTCCGTGGATGGTGACGGCGCTCGCGCCGGTAGCGTTCGTGCTCTCGATGGTGGGCTTCCGCTCGGTCGAGACGATGGGTGGCCGGCTGTTGCTCCTGCTGGCACTGCTCGGGTGCGCAGGCTCCATCGTCTTTTGCGTCTACTTCGGTCTCTACTGAGTCCGCCCTGGCCTAACGCTCGAGCCCCATCGTGGTGATGATGCTGCGCACCTGGGCGTGGAAGTCGTAGGGGTAGACGACCGGGAGCGCCGAAACCTCATCGAGGCGCTTGAGAGACTCCTCGTCGAGGACGAGGTCCGCAGCGGCCAGATTATCCTCGAGTTGCTCGAGGGTCCGAGCCCCGAAGATCGGCGAGGTAATGCCCGGCTGTTGCACGACCCACGCGAGCGCGATCTGACTCGGGCTCCGGCCGATCTGCTGCGCAACCCGCACGACCGTTTCGGCGATCTCGAGGTTCCGTCCCGTCAGGAACCGGTCCCGCGCCATCTCCTCCGCGCCGATCCGAGTCCCCTGGGGAGGCTCCTCGCCCGCGCGGAACTTTCCGGTTAGAACGCCGCCCCCGAGCGGGCTCCAGGGGATCACGCCGATCCCCTCCTCAAGACAGAGCGGAATGTGCTCCCGCTCGATGTAGCGACAGACGAGCGAGTACTGGGGTTGCAGGCAGTCGTAACGGGCGCCTCCGAGCTCGCGAGCGATTCCGTTGCCACGGGCAAGCTGCCAGGCGGAGTAGTTCGAGCAACCGACGTAGCGCACCTTTCCCGACCGGACACAGTCGTCGAGCGCACGAAGGGTCTCGTCGAGGGGCGTCGTCGGATCGTAGGCGTGAACCTGATAGAGGTCGATGTAGTCGGTCCTCAGGCGTTCGAGGCTGGCATCGACCGAGTCGAGAATGTGCTTTCTCGAGAGCCCGAGATCGTTCGGTCCGGGCCCCATCGGTCCCGCTACCTTGGTCGCAACGACAACGGCCTGGCGCCGGTCCTGCAGCGCCCGTCCCAGGATCTCCTCCGAGACGCCGCCTCCCGAGTAGACGTCGGCGGTGTCGATGAAGTTCCCGCCTGCCTCGAGAAAGCGGTCGATGATCTTCCGAGAGGAGGACTCATCGCATCCGAACTGCTCGTTACCGAAGGTCATCGCACCGAGGCAGAGGTTCGAGACCTTGAGCCCGGTGCGGCCGAGTCGGCGGATCTTCATGGGTTCGGCTCCTCGTCTTTGCTGCACTTCGGACAGTAGCCGTACAGATCGTGCCGGTGGTTGGTCAGTCGAAAACCGTACTGCCCCGCGATCTCGAGCTGGGTCTGCTCGATCATCGAGCACTCGAACTCCACGATGTCGCCGCAGCTCACGCAGATCAGGTGATCGTGGTGCCCCCCGCGGTGCTCGTAGAGGGTCACACCGGCCCGGAAATGATTCGGATGGGCGATGCCCGCCTCGCAGAAGAGCTTCAGCGTGCGGTAGACGGTGGCAGCTCCGATCTCGGGATTCTGAGGGCGAACGCGCTCGTAGAGATCTTCGCTCGTCATGTGCCCCCCTGACTCCAGAAACGCCTCCAGGATGGCCTCACGCTGACGCGTCTGCTTGAGACCACGCCGGGAGAGGAAGTTGGAGAGCTGCGTGCGGGCGTGCTCGATGTCTTCGGGCCTCAGACCGCCGTGGCCCACGGAATCGCCTCCTTATTGAGAGTGAGTATCAAAAACGAGGCTACCTGCCTGCGCGAGCAGTGTCAATGTTCAGCAGCTCCAGCGGGCGCCGCAGGTAGAAGGCGATGTCGGGGTCCTCCAGGAGACCGAGCTCCTCGTACTCCCGAGTGAGCCGATCCCGCACCTCGTTGCCTCGGGCACAGCTCTCGAGCTTCTTCGCAAGCGACTCGGCGCGTGAGGCGCTGATCGCGCGCACGACCTGGCGGACGAGCGGGATCGCGAAGGGCGTCATCGAGAACTCCCGGATCCCCATCCCGATGAGGATCGGGACGGCGGCAGGGTTCCCGGCAAACTCGCCGCAGACGGAGCAGGGGATCCCGGCTCGGTCGGCAGCCTCGATCACCCTGCGGATCTGGGCGAGGACCGCCGGGTGGAAGGGATCGTAGAACGCAGCCACACGCTCGTTCTCGCGGTCCGCCGCGAGCGTGTACTGCACCAGGTCGTTCGTCCCGATCGAGAAGAAGTCCACTTCGCGGGCGAGGTGATGGACGATCTCCACCGCCGCGGGGGTTTCCACCATCACACCGAGCGGTGGAGCCTCCGAAACCCCGAGCTCCGCCGCCACCGAGCGGAGTAGGCTGAGGACCACGTCCAGCTCCTCGAGCATGCTCACCATCGGGACGAGGATGCGCAGCGTCCGTGCAAGGTCCGCCCGTAGAATCGCCCGAATCTGCTGGCGGAAGACCTCGCCCTGACCGAAGAGCAGCCGGATCGACCGCCACCCGAGCTGGGGGTTCGCCTCGGGCTCGTAGTCTCCCGAGACCACCTTGTCGCCCCCGATGTCGAAGAGCCGGATCGTCACCGGATCGGGCGCGGTCGCCTGCGCCACGCGCCGGTAGATCTGGACCTGCTCCTCTTCCTCGGGAAGGCCCCGCGAAGAGAGGGCCAAAATTTCGGTTCGAAACAGCCCGACGCCCCTAGCTCCGTACCGCTTGACGAGCTCGAGATCGTTGAGCCCCCCGATATTGGCGGAGATCACGATCTCTTCCCCGTCGAGCGTGTGCGCGGGGAGATCCCGTTGGTCGTCGAGTCGATCGCGGAAGCGCAGGAACCGCCCGAGCCGTTCCCGGGAGTCCGCCTCCGCCTCGGGGCCGGGGTTGACGATCACGGACCCACCCAGACCATCCACGACGATGCGGTCGGAGGGTCGAAGGAGCCGGGTCAGATCGGGAATCCCGGCCACGGCGGGAATCTCGAGCGAGCGGGCAAAGATGGCGACGTGGCTGGTCGGACCCCCATGCTCCGTGACGAGCCCGGCGATCTTCTCGGTCTCGAGCAGGACGAACTCGCTCGGCGCAATCCGGTCCGCTACGACGATTACGCCGTTTCGAAGCGGAGGGTTGTGCTGCCGAATTCCCACCAGCTCGCCGACGGCCCGGCGCACGACGTCTTCGATGTCGACTGCTCGCTCCCGAATCGTGGGGTCCGTCGTCGCGGCGAAGATCGAGGTGTACTCCCGCATCGTCTCGATAAGAGCCCGCGCCCCGTTTCCGTGTTCGAAGACGTGACGCCGGAGCTTCTCCCGGAAGCCCTCGTCCTCCAGGATCATGATGTGGGTGTTGAAGACCTCCGCGAACGGCTCCCCGAACTTCTCGCCGACGGCGGCCCGGAGGTCGGAGATCTGTCGGACGGTCTCACGGAAGGCGCGCTCGACGGCCCGCCACTCGGCCCGCAGGGAGCGGGAGGGCTCGTACTCGACCTCTGCAAGATCCGGGGATCTCGGCTGAAAATGGATCGGGCCGACCGCGATACCCGGCGAAAGGGTCGTTCCGCGCAAAACGGCTCCCGCGACGACCCTCGGCACCTCCGCGGGCGCCGACGCGGGACCGAGTCTCCCCTCGCGAAACGCCAGGTCGAGGAGCCGCGCGTTGAGGACGATCGAGGCCACCTGCGCCGCGATCACCTCGAGCAGGTCGACCTCCTCGGGCGAGAACTGCCGGGGCCGAACGGACTGGATGGCGAGCGCCCCCACCGGGAGCGCGCCGACGACGAGCGGCACGGCCAGGAGCGACCGGAAGCGGAGCTCTCCGGACTCGGGAAAGGGGAGAAACCGCGGCTCGTTGGACACATCGGGGACCGCGAGAGGCTGACGGCTCTCGAGGCAGGCTCCGACGATACCGTCCCCGACGCGGAGCCGGATGGTCCCGACGGCGTCGCGACGAAGCCCTCGGGTCGCCCGCAGCACGAGCTCTTCCCCCTCGTCGTCGAGCAGATAGATCGAGCAGGCCGCAGCCCGCATCCGACGAGCAACGAGGCGAACGACGTTCTCGAGCGTCTCCTCGAGGTCGTGGCTGCGGATCAGCAGCCGCCCGACGTCCCGGAGGAGGTCTGTGGCTCCCCTCTGCACGGCCCCTACTGTAGCGGGTGGCGCACGCAGACTGGGGATCCCCCAGAGACCGAGCGTCATGCACCCGCGAAAAAGGAGCCCCGGGAGAGATGGATCTCCGGGGCTCCCTCGTTGCGGATCAGTCTAGGAAGACCTGGTCTTTATCCTCGAAGCACAGGCCGAGGGCGAACAGGACCTTGCGCTTGGTGTCCATTCGGCAGTTCATGCCCTTCTCTACGGAATGGATCGTTCGAAGAGCGACCTTGGCCTTCTTCGCCAGCTGCGCCTGAGTCATGAGACGCGCTTCTCTCAGCTCCCGAACCCGATTCCGTCTCCGCTCCGACCGGTGCTGCTCCTGTATCCCGCTGTACTGCTCCATTCCTTGGAGCTCCTCCTTGTCTACGGAAGCCCCCTCCTTGCGCTCCGCAATCGAAAGCCTGCGTGACCTCACGATCGGGACTGCAGGACCGTTTCTTTAGATCCAGCCCCGTGTTAGGGGGACCTCGCGCGACCCCCCCGCGTACGACTGACGGCAAAGACGCATCTGATTTGCGAAGGTCTTGCATGTGCATGGGGCGCTAGGTGCGCGCGCGCTGCTGGCTGGAGAGGGTTGAGCCGAGAGAACGACGCAGGTGAGGTCGGGAGAACCGTGCGAGCTGGGATGAAGCGCGCGGGACGGACGGGGCTCATCGCTTTGGCGGTAGGGGGCCTCTTTCTTGCGGGAGGCTGGTTCGTACTCCGTGCCGCCTCGGGCACTGAGTTCGTGGCCGGTGCGCTCGGGGCGCTCCTGGGCCGTCACGTCGAGGTTGGCGCCGTCGAACTCCACGCCGGCGGAACCCTCGAAGTGGAGCTCCGGGATCTTCGGGTCCTCGAAGATGGCGCGTCGCGACCGGTCCTCGGGGTGGAGCGGGTCGTTGCCCGGCTCCGATGGACGCGCCTGCTCGCCGGACAACTGCTGCCCGCGACCTGGGCGCTCGAGCGGCCGGTCCTCCACCTCTCCGCCTCCGCAGGCACGCCGCCTCAGACGGAGATCCCGCTCCGGCCCCTTGAGTTGACCGTTCGCGACGGGACCGTCATCTGGGGCGAGCCCGAGAACGGGGAGTCGAAGCTCACCCACCTGCGGCTCTCCGCTCGCTCCCGGCCTCTCACGAGGAGCGTGCGCGGGACAGCGATGGGGCAGTTCGAGCACTCCGGACGCACGCTCGGGAGCTTCTCGGTCGAGTTCAACGGAAGACCGGACGCCCTCGAGGCGCGCGGCTCTATCTCGGGGTTCGACCTCGCACAACTCCCGATTCCCGGCTTGCCCCCGATCCACGGCAATGCGGCCGGCACGGTCACCCTGCATCAGACATCCGACAGCCGGGGGGCCTCGGTCGATCTCGCCGTGACCGGGCTGATCATCGACTACCCATCCTTGAGCGCACCGGTTGCGCCCCGAAAGGTCCAGGTCGTCGCCGACGTTCGGGAGGATCCGACAAGCCTTCGGATCCACCTCCGACCGCTGCAGCTCGACGATCTCAAGCTTCGGGGAACGATTCGGGCAGGCCGGGGTGAGGACCGGGACAGCCGCGTGCTCGCGAACCTCTCCCTCGATCCGTTTCGACTTGGTCTACCGGACGGGAGGCTCCAGCTTCTACGCCTGCTCGGACTCCGGTACCCGGTCTGGGCCCGCGCCGACGAGCGCAGCGAGGGGGGGCGAATCGAGGGCTTCGAGTTTCGGCTCGATGTCCCGCGTGACCTCCTGATCAACACCCTCGCGTTCGGCCGCAAGACCCGTCGGCACGAGCTCCAGATCGACGCAACCATCGAGGAGGGCCTCTACCGACCTCGACCCGAATCTCCCCCGCTGGAGAAGATCCACAGCCTCGTGCGTGTCCGAGGGAATCGCCTCGAGGTGTACGATCTGAACATGACCCGGGAGGGGCGTCCCCTTCCGGAGATCGACCTCACCGTCGATGGCCTCCACCGACTGGCCCGCCTCCCCAAAGAGGAGCGACGGATGCCGAAGGGGCCGGGCGTACCGATTCCCGGCCTCGGACCCACCTTCGCGGCCATGACCGCCATGGCACCCGAGGGCCAGGAGGAAAGGCCGGTGGTTCTCCGCAATCTGCGTGTAAGGTACCCCGCCTTCCTGCTGCCGATCCGGGATGCGACGGCAACGGTGAGCTTTCCGGACGGGAACCTGCTCGTCGAGGAGCTGGAGGGGGTGGTCGGGGGCGCACCCGCCCAGGTCGAGGCCCTTTGGGATCGTCGCCGCAGCCGGGTTCTCGTCCATCTGTCCTACCTGGACGGGGACGCCCCGCCGGGGGCGCTGCGGGAGACGCCGTGGATCGAGGGAACGTTCGAGATGGAGAAGGCGTACGTGGGCCCGTGGCCGTTCGAGGAGCTCGAGGGTCGCATGCACGGGGTCGGCGCCAAGATCCACCTTCCGGCGATCGAGGCGCGAATGGCCGACGGGCGGCTTCAGGCGTTTGGGGATCTCGATCTCGGTACGCCGGGCGAGGGGCACGTGAAGCTCCAGTTCAGGCACCTGGAGGCCGACGCGGCCGCCGTCGGCGAGATCCTCGGGATGCGCCAAGACAGACTCACTGGAGAGCTCGCTGCCATGGGAACGCTCGAGGGCCCTCTCCGCCCCGATGCCCGATTCACGGAGGTGGGGAAGATCGATCTCGATGTGGAGATCGAGGACGGGACGCTGGGGAAAGGTCCCCTAACCGTGACTCTCGCGCGTCTTGCCTCGTTGCAGGGCTGGACGGGATTGTTCGGCCGACCCCTGCCCTTCGACACCCTCGACACCTCGCTCCGCGTGGAGAAGGGCACCCTCCACATCGAGGACTTCAATCTCGTCGGACCCGAGCTCCGCATCCTCTCGGCGGGCCGAATGGAGCTGCACGAGGAGGGTCGCCCCGTCGATCTGCTTGTTGCGCTACTCCTGTTCAACCCGGTGGACTGGGTGATCGGGACCGTGCCCGTCATCGGCGACTGGGTCTTGGGTGAGGATGGGAGCCTCGTGGCGCTCTACTTCAAGCTCGAGGGACCGTGGGAGAGCCCGGACGGTAGCTACGTTCCCCCGCAGGCCCTCCGGACCGCTACGGGCTTGGCGGAGCGGATTATCGTCGGAGGGGTCCGGGGACTACGCGACCTTCTCCTCCGCGGTGGCGGCAGAGAGAAGCCCGAGGGCGAGACGGAGTCCGAGCGGCCCGCGGAGCCCGAGTGATGTCCGTGCGCGCGCGCGACAAGGTCCAGGGACGCCGGGCGCTGAAACAGCGCCTCGAGAGGGAGCGCCGGCGGGGACGTCGGATCGTCTTCACGAACGGCTGCTTCGACTGGCTCCACGTCGGCCATCTACGGAGCCTCGAGGAGGCTCGGAGCCTCGGGGACGTACTCGTGGTCGGGGTGAACCATGACCGGAGAGTGCGCGAACTCAAGGGACCAGGCCGCCCGCTCGTGTCCGCGCGGCAGCGAGCCGAGCTGGTCGCGGGACTCGGCTGCGTGGACTACGTCGTGCTGTTCGGGGAGGACACCCCCGTCGCGCTGATTCGGGCACTCCGGCCGAACGTTGTCGCGAAGGGAGGCGACTACCGCAGCGCGGACGCTCCGGAGAAGAGCGTGATCGAGGAGTTGGGGGGACGCTTCGTCTACCTCCGGCAGGTTTCGGGCGTGCGGTCGACACGGCTCGTCGACCGCGTCCGGCGCTAACGCCGTTCTTAGCCCGCAATTCCCACCAGGTGGGCTAGCTGAACCCGGCTTCCCAGGGGTCTTCGCTCCGGGTGCCGCGTCGGTTACTCTGAGACTTGCGGGAGCGGTGGATAGGAGGGAACGCCCGCGGAGGTGCGGTGCAGGAGCTCATGCAACGAGTCCGGGCCGAGATGGGACGGGTCCTCGTCGGCCAGACCCGGCTCGTTGACGGTCTGCTCATCGCCCTCGTCTGCCAGGGGCACGTGCTCGTCGAGGGCGTCCCCGGCCTGGCAAAGACCACCGCGGTC
>DAOUZG010000279.1 GCA_030665705.1 Deltaproteobacteria bacterium
ACCGGAGGTCCTCGATGCCCAGGTTCGCGGCGAGTTGCTCCGCGCTCGTGATCATCGGAGGAGGGATCAGACCGTCGATGTCGTGCGGCGAGAGGCCCGCGTCATCGATTGCCACGCGAGCGGCTTCCAGCATCATCTCGATGGCGCTGCGCTCCGACCCGCGCACGTAGTCGGTCTCGCCGATGCCGACAATGGCTGCGCGTTCCTTGAAGCTCATCTCGACCCCCCCCACAAAGAGCTCCCCCGTGCTGTCAGAAGGCTGGGGCTCGGCTCCGGTGGTCACGACCGCCGAGGTCTGCCACGTTGACACCCGAGGCGGCGGCCGGGTGCGTCCCACCACCGGCGCCCCCGGCGTCGCAGCCGACGTAGAAGAGCCCCCTCAGGGGCGCTCGGGCCGCGGGCTTGTCGCGTCCGCACTGCCCGACGATCTGTGCGAGACCGATGCACTCGCCACCCTGTCCGGGGACCACCGAGTCGCGCGTCAGCGCCGAGACCTGGGCCGTGCCGTAGCGCACCCTCGACTCCACACACGCTTCGAGTCCGGGCCAGATTCGCATGGCCGTTTCTTCGATCCCGCTCCACAGCGCTTCTGCGTTGGGGAGGTCGGGATCGGACGAGCAGAGGGTTCCGACGAGCGCGCACTGCTTGCCCTCGGGTGCCAGCGTTCGGTCGTAAAACGAAGGCACGACGTTGAAGAGCAGCAGCTCATCCGGAAGCCAGCCCGACTTCATGCGGGTGAGTCGCTCGCTGTCGAGATAGCTCTCGTCGGAAAAGGCGATGTACATCCCCTGTTCGAAATAGGGTCGATTCAGAAAGTACCGGATCCCCATGATGGCCCAGGAGGGAACCAAGCCCCTGACGTACGCCACGTAGCTCCGATCGAACTGCTCCTCTCCCACGAGCCGCAGCACTGTCGGCTGGATTCCGGCGTTGCTCACGACCAAGGGCGCCTCGAAGGTGCCCTTGTCTGTCACGACGCCCGTCACGGCTCCGTCCTCGACGGAGATCCGCTCGACGCGCGTCTTCATCAGCACGCGCCCGCCGTATCGCTCCACCGCCTGGCAGAAGACCTCTGCGACGCGGCCGAAGCCGCCGCTGTGGTAGCGGCCGGCTCCACCCCGCGCGAAGTCCTGAAACGTCTTGATCGCCTCGGAGGCGGCGAGTAGATCGAGGGGGACGACGAAGACGATGTTGGCCCACATGCCGAGGTAGCTCCGGACCGCCTGCGGGACGCGATAGCGGGAGAGAAACTCCGTAAACGTGACGTTGTCGAGCTTCGCGATCTCCTCCGCCTGCATCTCTAACATTGCGCCGAACAGGCCCCCCACTTCGGGGAGGTCTTCATCGGTCAGACCCAGCAGCTCGAATATGCCGAGCGGCCCCTGGTCCCCGGGCACGGCCGAGCCGATGGCTGTGCGGTAGATGGGGTCGGAACCCCGGTACAGGAGCATGGAGCTCTCCTTTACCGCGAGCAGCTCCACCTCGCCCGCCATCTCCAGTTCTTCGAGCACCTCCGCGAACCGGGAGTTCAGGCTCGGACCCCCGACGATCGGCCAGAGATCGTATCGGAAGCCGTCCTTGGCGACGGTCATCGCCTTGCCGCCCGGGATCGCGTTCTTATCCAGAAGCAAGGTCCGAATTCCGCGACGCGCGAGCAGAGCCGCACAGGTGGCGCCTCCAATGCCCGCGCCGATGACGATGACGTCGTATCTCTGCTCCACGACTCTGTCCTCCGACCTTGTGGGAACCCTCCGCTGCGGGTTAGGCGCTCAGGGCTCCATCTCGATCACGATGCGTTGCGGATCCCCCTTTTTCGTGCGCAGCATCTCTAGCCCCTCTGCGACCTTCTCGAGCGGAAGCCGGTGAGAGATAGTCGAGTCGATGTCGAGCAGGCCGTCAGCCTGCATCTGAAGAACCTCGACCAGATCTCTCTTGTGAGAGCCGAAGCTGCCGAGAACGGTCAGTTCCCTCAGGCCGAACATCGCTAGCGGGACGTCGATCCGAGGAGGCTCTATGCCGACACCGACAAGGACCAGTCTTGCTCCGGGGCGAAGCACCTGTGTGCCGAGGCTGACGGCGTCGGGGGCCCCAACGCACTCGAGCACCAGGTCGGCCCCGCCGTCGGTCAGCTCTGAAATCTCGGCGGCCAGGTCCGCGCCGGGTTGGCTGAGGATCGTGTGCGTCGCGCCGGCTTGTTTGGCGCGCTCCAGCGCCGTCGGCGAGGTATCGACTGCTACGATCATTGCCGCCTCCAGCACCCGGGAAAGCGCGACGCCCTGTCCCCCCAGGCCTCCGACGCCGATGACCACGACCCGCTCACCCGGCTCGAGCCGACCGCGGCAGGCCAGACCGTGGTACGGGCTCGCGACGCAGTCGGTCGCAACGGCAGCGGCCCTGAGTGACACCCCCTCGGGGACGGCCACGAGGGCGTCGGCCCGTACACGGATCGCCTCCGCAAACGCGCCGTCGACGTGGATACCGGGCACCACCAGGGAAAGGCAGCTGTTCGGGTGGCCCGATCGGCAGGTTCGGCAGGTGCCGCAGCCCTCGCCGATGCTGAGTGCAACCCGATCCCCCGGCGCCCAGTCGCGCACCTCCTTCCCGATCGACTCGATGAGGCCTGCCGGCTCGTGTCCGAGCGTCATCGGCAAAGGGGCCGGGACGGGCAGGTCTTCGAGGAAGTGCACGTCGGAGCCGCAGACCCCGCATGCGGCGATCCGGACGACAACCTCATCGGGTCCCGGCTCCGGGTAGGGAACTTCTTCGATCTCGAGCGGGGTGCCGACACCGTGAAACCGGGCAGCGCGCATTCGACGGTTCGTCACGCGGAGTGCTCCTCAGTCGTGGCTCCTACGATCTCACAGTGATCGGGAGGCAGGTAAACCGCGCC
>DAOUZG010000108.1 GCA_030665705.1 Deltaproteobacteria bacterium
CGCCCCAGACACGGTGGACAACTGTCCGATGGTTCCGAATCACGCTCAGCTCGATACCGACGTCGATGGCGTCGGAGACGCCTGCGACAACTGCCGCTTGGTCCCGAACCCGCCTGCGCCCCCGATTCCCCCCTTCCACCGTGCTTCCGGCGGCCAGGTCGATGACGACCTGGATGGCGTGGGAAACGTCTGTGATGCCGATTTCACCGAGGCGAGCGGGGATGACTTCGTGAACGCCGAGGACCTGCTCAAGTTCCTCGAGGCGTACGGGAAGCAGATCACCGATGCCGATTGCCCCGGCTCAGATGAGACGGGACTCGGCTCCTGCGCTCGCTACGACCTGAACGTCGCGGGCCCGTATCTCAACGTGGACGATCTGCTCATGATGACCAGCGTGCCGTTGGGCGGGCCGAGCACGAGCCAGGGGTGCGCGCCGGCCGACGACGGGGTCGTGCACTGTCCGCTCGAGTGCGAGGCAGGCCCCGGCACCTCGTGCTCCTAGTGTTGGGCTAGCTCGGAACCTTCCGCGCGTTGGCGAGTGCCTCGAACCGGGAGCGGTCGATCGAGACAAAGATCCCCTCGGCCTCCGCCGTCAGTAGCTCTCCCGCGAGGAGGCGTGCCTCGGTGAAGATCTTACGGCCCGCCGTGCGTACGACCCGGGCCTCGAATCGAAGCTGCGTGTGCAGCGGGGTCGGCTTCCGATAGCGAATCGTGAGCGTCCCGGTCATTCCCGGGTTTCCGGTCAGTGACTGCGCGAAGCCGAGCACCTCGTCAAAGGCGGCCGCAACGAACCCACCGTGGAGGCATCCCGGAGGCCCCTCGTAGGCGGAGCCGAATCTCGCCGTCCCGACCACGCTCCCCCCCTCTACGCGGAGGTAGATCGGAGGGGCCAGCGGGTTCGCCAGGCCGATCACGGGGCTCTGGTCGAAGAAGGCCCGGACATCGCCCGCGTTGGCCGTCTCCGCGAACCCCTCGTAGCGGCTGAGGCGGGGGTGGCTTGCGAGGCGCTCGGCGTAACGCTCCAGGGCGTCTGCGGCAGCGCCGAGCTCTTCCTCGGGAGCGTCGCTCGTGACCAGCCGCTCGACGACGACCCGCATCGCGGCCGCGAGGCGTCGCTTCTCGCCCCACGCGCCTGCGGCCGGAAGATTCGGAACCTGCCACCGTGTGACGAAGCCCGGTCGGTCCGGATCTTCGCTCATTCGCGTCTCCTTCCCGGCGCGGTCGCGCGTTTGCGTCGATGCGTCGGAGCGGGCGAACTCATCCGAGCGTCGAAGCCCGACTTCAGGCCTCGAAGGGCCTCCCTCTCAGTCGAGGAGCCTCCGGATGCGGTCCCTCACCGCCTCGACCTCGCGCGTGATCCGGTCCTTCGCCTGCGTGCGGACGTCCTCGAGTTCCTCGACGACGCCGTGGAAGGCGCCCTCGATCTCGTGGAAGGTGTCCTCCAGCTCCCGGCGGATCTGCTCGATCTGCGCGGCGCGTCGGGCATCGCGTACCTCGCGTCGCGTGGCCTCCCCGATGTCGTGGAGCTCAGCGGCAAGCGTGATCAGCAGATCGTCCAGTCCCAGGATGCCGAGCACCTCGTTCTCATCAACCACCGGTACGCGGCGGACACCGTACTTCGCCATCCTCTCGACGACGTCCTCCAGCAGCTCGGTCGGCGCGGCCACGGCCGTCAGACGGCTCATGACGGCTGAGACGGGCGTGATCCCGGCCTCCCGCCCGGCGGCGACCACGCGCAGCGTGAGGTCGCGGTCGGTCACGATTCCAACGGGGTGGCCGTCCTCGGCTTGCACCACGACATATCCCACTCCCTCGCTCCGCATTCGCTCCGCCGCCTCGCGGACAGGGGCATCGGGGGGGACGCTCACGGCCTTCTTCAGGTACTGCTTGAGTTGGGACATGGGTCACTCCGAACGCTCGATGGTCTGCTTCGCTTCCGCCTCCGATCCCGGGGAAGGACGCTGTCTCTCGACCACCTTTGCCAGTGCTGCAAGCTCTTGACTCAGAACCCCCACGAGGTCCTCCGAGCCAATCACTCCGACGGGTCGTCCTCGCTCGTCTACGACCGGAAGCCGCCGTGCCGCGTGCATCCGCAATATTCGGGCGGCGCGCCCGAGGGAGGTCTCCTCGGGGATGGTGATGAAGGGGGACTGCATCAGGTCCCGCGCCTGGACCGCCTCTGCATCGAGGCGTTCGATCAGGACGTGAAGGGCAATGTCTCGGTCGGTCAGAATTCCGACGGGGTTGTCCGATTCCGTCACAATTACAGTTCCGACTCCTTCCCGCTCCATGGTCCGTGCCACCTCCCGCACCGAAATGTCCGCCTCGGCGGTCACGACTCTGCGGTGGCACCAGTCGCCTACCGGCACTGCAGCTCCTCCTCTTCAGGCTGGCCCTGTCTCGGTCCAAGCCCGTGGTTCGGGCGTCGGGGAAGCATTGACCGTGCCAGTTTAGGAATCCAGGCCCTCGCCCAGGACAACGGTTCGGGCCGCCCCGTCGGCGTAGTGTAGACGTATTCGAGGGAGTATCGGGGCCTCGCGCTTGCGCGCCTCGGGAGAGGGCCCGACGGGGGAGAGTGGGCCGGAGGGGCTAGCGTCCCGGCAGTTGCGGGGAACGGGTGCAGGGAAGACGCCGGCCCCTCCGGCGAGACAGCTAGACCAGAGGAGGCTCTGTCTGCACACTCCGGCCCCGCCGTGCTCACCCTAAGTGTAACGCAATCTCCGTGCCGTGAGTCCTCGGCCTACCGGGAGGGCGAGGACCGCTGCGAAGCCGTCTTAGGGGTACGATTGGGACATCGGGACACAGCGGCCGAATGTGGCATGGGACCGGAATGAACAGGTAAAACGAGAGTTGTGGATCCGGGCGCCGGCTCGGAGTTGGGCCCAGGAAAGACCCCCGCCCCGTTTCAGTCCACCTCGTGCGACTCGTAGCGGATGTCCGCCATCTGCGAGAGGAGGGTCCAGCGTTCGTCGACATCCCGCTGCGCGAGGTCGAGGAGGCGTTGGGCCTCCGCGGGCTGGGTACGAACGAGCATCTGGAACCTCGCCTCGAGCGCGGCGAACTGGCGGAAAGGGATCCGCGGCCTCTTGGAGTCGAGCTGGAGCGGGCTATGCCCGGCCTTCAGCCGTTCCGGGTCGTAGCGGTAGAGCGGCCAGTGCCCGCAGTCCACCGCGAGCTTCTGATGCTCCATCCCGCGCGCCATGTCGATTCCGTGTGCCACACAGTGGGAGTAGGCAATGATCAGCGAGGGGCCCGGGTAGCGCTCGGCCTCCAAAAATACTCGCAGCGTGTGCCGATCGTTCGCCCCCATCGCGACCTGCGCGACGTAAGCGTGTGAGTGGGCCATAGCAATGAGCCCGATGTCCTTCTTCGGCGTTGGTTTTCCACCCGCCGCGAATTTCGCGATGGCAGCTCGCGGGGTGGACTTTGACATCTGGCCCCCCGTGTTGGAGTACACCTCCGTGTCGAGAAGCAGGACGTTCACATCCCGACCGGAGGCGAGCAGGTGGTCCAGGCCGGCGAACCCGATGTCATAGGCCCAGCCATCGCCTCCCACGACCCAGACGCTCTTCTTGACCAGCGACTCGAGCAGGGGTTCGAGGGCGCGCGCCTCTGGCTGGTCCAGCTCGGCGAGCTTCTTGCGAAGCTGCTCGACGCGCCCTCGCTGCTCGAGGATCTGCGATTCGTCGGTCTGTGGAGCCTCCAGGATCTCCGACACGAAGCTCTCCCCCAGAACTCCAAGGAGCGGCCGCAGGGTCTGCTCGGCCTGGCTGCGCTGGACATCCAGCGCGAGCCGGAATCCGAGGCCGAACTCGCCGGCGTCCTCGAACAACGAGTTGTTCCACGCGGGTCCCCGGCCCTCGCGGTTCGTGGTCCAGGGCGTCGTCGGGAGGTTTCCCCCGTAGATCGACGAGCAGCCCGTCGCGTTCGCGATGAGGGCCCGATCCCCGAACAGCTGAGAGAGGAGTTTCAGATAGGGCGTCTCGCCGCATCCGGCGCAGGCACCGGAATACTCGAAGAGTGGCTCCAGCACCTGCGAGCCCTTGATCGAGTCGAAACGCACCTCGCGACGGTCCATCTCGGGGATGTCGAGGAAGAACCGGTAGTTCTCGCGCTCGGTCTCGATTCGCTCGTCGAGCGGCACCACCTCCAGCGCCTTCCGCCCAGGCTCGGCGCGGTCGCGCGCGGGGCACACCTCGACGCAGAGCCGGCACCCTGTGCAGTCTTCGGGGGCGACCTGAATGGTCACCTTCAGCCCCTCGTACTCGCGCCCCTGGTAGTCGTCCGACTGGAAGTCGGGCGGCGCCTGCGCGAGGGCGGAAGGATCGTAGACCTTCATGCGGATCGCCGCGTGGGGGCAGACCATCGGACACTTCGCGCACTGAATGCAGAGGTTCGGCACCCAGTGGGGGATCTCGCGTGCGATTGCCCTCTTCTCGTAGCGTGAGGTGCCCACAGGGAACGTACCGTCGCTCGGCAGCTTGCTGACCGGGAGCTCGTCTCCCCGGTCCGCGAGAAGCCAAGCGGTGACCTCACGGACGAACTCCGGCGCCGCGGCCGGCACGAGCGGCCGCCGTCCCGTCCTGGCGGTGACTCGTCCTGGAACGGTCGCCTCGTGGAGCTGCTCGAGAGCTGCATCGACCGCCGCGAAGTTACGCTGGACGACCGCCGGACCTCGCCGCGAATAGGTCCTCTCGATAGCCTTCTTGATTGCGTCGATGGCTTGCTCGCGGGGTAGGACCTCGGAGAGGGCAAAGAAGCACGGCTGCATCACCGTGTTGATGCGGCCCCCCAGCCCGCAGTCTCGCGCCACCTGATCCCCATCGATGACGTGAAGCTTGATGTGCTTCTCGAGGATCGCCTCCTGAACCTCTCGCGGAAGCTCGTCCCAGACGGTCTCCGGGCTGTGCCGTGTGTTAAGCAGAAAGACTGCACCCGGCGCTGCGTACTGCAAGATGTCGAACTGCTGCAGCAGGGAAGGCTGGTGGCAGGCCAGGAACGTCGCGGTGCCCGGCTCGATTCGGTAGGTCGACCGGATCGGACGAGGTCCGAAGCGGAGGTGCGACACCGTAACAGCCCCCGCCTTCTTCGAGTCGTAGACGAAGTAGCCCTGGACGTGCAGGTCCGTCTCCTCGCCGATGATTTTGATGGTGTTCTTGTTGGCACCGACTGTACCGTCGGAGCCGAGACCGAAGAAAACCGCCCGTACCACGTCCGGCTCCCGGTCGGTACCGAACCCGGGGTCGATCTCCAGGCTCGTGTGAGTCACGTCGTCCTGGATCCCGACCGTAAAGCTCGTCTTCGGGTCCTCGGCACGGAGGTTCTCGAAGACCGCATGAACCATCGCGGGCGTGAACTCCTTCGAGCCGAAGCCGTACCGCCCCCCGAGGACGCGGGGGAGTCGCGGAAGGGGTGGGTTCTCGCCGGACACCGCTTCGTAGATCGCCGACCGCACGCCCTGGCAGAGCGGCTCGCCGTGCGCGCCGGGCTCCTTGGTCCGGTCCAGAACCGCGATTGCGCGGGTCGTCGACGGCAGCGCTTGCAGGAATCTCTGCGCCGAGAACGGCTGCATCAGCCGCACCTTCACCAGGCCCACGGGCTCCCCGCGCCCGACCAGGTGCTCCACCGTTTCGTGCACGGTTTCGGCTCCAGATCCCATTACGACGATCACCCGCTCCGCCTCCGGAGCGCCGACGTAGTCGAACAGGCCGTAGCTTCTACCCACGAGCGAGCGGAGCTGCCCCATGGTCTCCTCAACGATTTCGGGAAACCTCGCGTAGTAGGGATTGACCGCCTCACGGCACTGGAAGAAGACGTCGGGATTCTGTGAGGTGCCGCGGACTACGGGCCGGTCCGGGCTCAGTGCGCGATTGCGGTGCGCGGCTACGGCCTCTTCCGGCACGAGTGCACGCAGCTGTTGTGCGTCGAACGTGGCGATCTTCGACATCTCGTGGGAGGTGCGGAACCCGTCGAAGAAGTGGATGAGTGGGATCCGCCCGCGGAGACTCGCCACATGGGCGACCAGCGCGAGGTCGTGGGCTTCCTGTGGGCTATCCGAGGCCAGGAGCCCGAACCCGGTGGTCCGCGCGGCCATCACGTCGCTGTGCTCGGCGAAGATCGAAAGCGCATGCGTCGCGACCGCCCGGGCCGCGACGTGAAACACCGTCGGTGTGAGCTCCCCCGCGATCTTGAACATGTTCGGGAGCATCAGGAGTAGTCCCTGGGAAGCCGTGAACGTCGTGGCCAGCGCTCCGCGCTGCAGCGCCCCGTGCACAGCCCCTGCGGCTCCCGCTTCGCTCTGCATCTCGACAACCAGCGGGACGGCACCCCAGAGGTTCGGCCGCCCTTCCACCGCCCAGTCGTCCGCGAGCTCCCCCATCGGCGACGCCGGTGTAATGGGGTAGATCGCGATCACCTCACTGAACGCGTACGCTACGCGCGCAGCGGCCTCATTTCCGTCGAGCGTCTCCATCCCCCGCCTCCAGTCCTGCAGGTGCAGTGGTGCAAGGGATGTGCCCTCAGACCCACAGCCAGAGGAAGAGCCGAGCAGCGACCCGTGTCAC
>DAOUZG010000139.1 GCA_030665705.1 Deltaproteobacteria bacterium
CCCGGCAGCGGGTCGTCGCATCCTGGGTCGTGAGGCAGCGGCTCTCCTGGTCGATCGAGTGCCGCGTCTCCTGGACGAGGCGCTCGCGCGCCGGAATCTCAATGTTGCGACGCTCGACCGTCACGTCGCGGTGGTCGAGGATCAAGTAGCGCTTCGGAGCCAACTCGCGGGCGAAGAAATCATCGCGTTCCTCGCCGAGGCGAGCATCCTGCCGCGCCGCAGCGGTGCCGACGACCGACCGATGCTGGGTGCGATCCCGCTCGAGGTGCCCAGGACGCTCGTGCGGGAGCTCGAGGCGCCGCACGCGGGCCGCGTCCGTGGGCTCGGAATCCCGATGGGGGTCACGCTGATCGTCGGCGGGGGATACCACGGGAAGTCGACGCTGCTCTCGGCTCTGGCGCTCGGCGTCTACGACCATATCCCCGGTGACGGGCGGGAGCGGTGCGTGACCGAAGCAGACACGGTCACCATCCGCGCTGAGGACGGTCGCTCGGTCCGAGGAGTCGACCTGCGGCCGTTCATCTCGAGCCTCCCACTCGGGAGAAAGACCGACCGGTTCGATACCGATGACGCCTCGGGGAGCACATCGCAGGCGGCTGCGATTATCGAGGCGCTCGAGGCCGGGGCACGCGCCATGCTCGTCGATGAGGACACAGCGGCGACGAACTTCATGATTCGAGACGTACGGATGCGGCGCCTGGTTCCAGCGGAGAAGGAGCCGATCACACCCTACATCGATCGGGTACGACAGCTTCGTGACGAGCGCGCCGTCTCTTCGGTGCTCGTCGTTGGAGGAGCGGGGGACTACCTGGATGTCGCGGATACCGTGATCCAGATGGAGGAGTACCGGCCCCGTGACGTGACCGATCGTGCAGCGGAGGTGGCCGAGGCGCTTCCGCTGGGGGAGTCTTCCCCGCAGGCTCCCGGAGCGTGGCCTGAGCCCGCCCCGCGCATTCCCGAGCCGCGCAGCCTCGATCCGAGTCGGGGGCGCCGGGAAGAGCGGGTGCGAAGCGTGAAGACCCGCGCGATCGAGTTCGGAACCGAGGAGATCGACGTTTCACTGCTCTACCAGCTCGTTGACCCCGCGCAGTGTCGGATGATCGGAGACGTGCTGCTCGAACTCGCGCGCGGACTCTGCGATGGAAAGCGCAACGTTCCGGAGCTGCTCGACTCGATCGAGACCGAGATCTCCAGACAGGGCTTGGAGGCGGTCTGTGCGGGAACGTTCGGCGACCGGGCCCGGGCCCGCCGCTACGAGATCGCGGCCGCGCTCAACCGTCTCCGGAGCCTCCGGCTCGTGGCCACAGAAGCGGGTGAGGGCCCCCGAGCACGACGGCGGGAGGCGTGAGGGTTGCGGTGGACTGCACTGGCCAAGGGTCTCGCCACCTACGTGCCTGGGCTCTACCGCCCGGAGCGGGGAGCCACCGGTGGGACGAACGACGCCCGCTACTGTTACTCCGTTTGGCTCCGTCATCTCACCATGTTGAGGGCGGGCGACCTTCCGACCGATCCAGAGGTCGTGGCCGAGCTCGGGCCCGGCGACTCGCTCGGTCTCGGCTTGGCGGCCCTCCTATCGGGTGCATCCCAGTACTACGCCCTCGACGTCGTCCGGTACGCGGCGAGTCGGCGGAACGTCGAGATGCTGGACGAGCTCGTGACCCTATTCGCGGCTCGGGCGTCGATCCCCGGCCCCGACGAGTTTCCAGAGGCCAAGCCCTATCTCGATCGCTACGAGTTTCCACACGACATCCTCACGGAAGAGCGGCTCGAGCATGCTCTTGCGCCGCGTCGGATCGACGCCATCCGTGGGGCGCTTCTCGATCGGGGCTCCTCCGAGAACACGATTCGGATCCGCTACTTTGCTCCGTGGCACGATGCGGATCTCATCGAGGAGGGGTCTGTCGGCCTGATCTACTCTCAGGCCGCTCTCGAGCACGTGGACGATCTCGATGCGACCTACGAGGCCCTCCGACGGTGGCTCGCTCCGAACGGCGTAATGTCCCACCAGATCGACTTTCGAAGTCACGGAACCGCAGACGAGTGGAACGGGCACTGGACCTACTCGGACTTACTCTGGGGCATTGTCCGGGGACGCCGTGCGTACCTTCTCAACCGCGCCCCGTATTCCGCTCACCTCGACGCGCTCCGAAGGCATGGATTCCGGTTGGCGCGGTCCGTGCGGGTGGAAGCCGTGTCCGAGATCTCTCGCTCGCGTCTCGCCCGTCGATTCCAGGAGCTCTCCGATGAAGACCTACGAACCAGCGGAGCCTACGTCCAAGCCGTACGGGCGTGAGGTGGGATCGGGTAGCACCCGAGGTCGGGGCGCGGGCCGTCTCGGTCGCGCGCCCGTTGCGGTCCTGGTCTCGCGTTTTCCCGCGGTTACGGAGACGTTCATCCTGCGCGAGCTCATCGAGTTGGAGCGGCTCGGCGTTCAGGTGGTCCTGGTTTCGCTACTGCGGCACCGGGAGCGCGTGGTCCACCCGCAGGCGGAGCCGTGGATCAGACGGGCGCTCTACACTCCGTTTCTGAACCGGGGGATCCTCCTCGAAAACCTGCGCGTACTGCTTCGCGCTCCCGGCACCTACCTCTCGACGCTGTTTGGAATGTTGTGGGACGCACGCCGGAGCGCGAACGCCTTTTTCGGTCTCCTCGGAATCTTTCCGAAGTCGGTCTGGCTCGGAAGACGTCTCCGAGAAATCGGTGTTGGACACGTGCATGCCCACTTCGCGACGCATCCGGCTGCGGCTGCCTACATCCTCAGCCGGGTCTGTGTCCGTGAGGCGTCCGCACTCCCGTACAGCGTGACCGTTCACGCCCACGACATCTTCATCCACCAGGGCGGGCTTGCCCGAAAGCTTTCCGATGCCTCGTTCGTGCGAACGATCTCCGATTTTAACATTCGATTCATTCGGGAGCGTCTCGGTCCCGCGGCGCCGGATCCTGCCCGGTTCCGAGTGATCCATTGCGGGATCGAGCCGGCGCTCTACAACCCACGGGAGTCGCACACAGGCGTGCGCGGAGAGCGGCCGGCACGCATCCTCTGCATCGCATCCCTCCGCCCGTACAAGGGGGTCTGCTACCTGATCGGGGCCGTTCGGCAACTCCGCGCGGAGGGGGCGGAAGTCGAGTGCGATGTCATCGGCGAAGGGGATCTGCGCAAGGAGTTGGAGGGCCAGATCGAGCGGGCGGGCCTGAGAGACTCGTTTCGGCTCCGAGGGAACCGCACCGAGGAAGAGGTGGCCGGATCGCTCGCGGCCGCCGACCTGTTCGTCCTTCCGAGTGTCGTGGCGCCGGACGGTCAGATGGAGGGGATCCCCGTGTCACTGATGGAGGCGATGGCCTCCGGCGTACCGGTTATCTCCACGCGCATCTCCGGAATCCCCGAGCTCGTCGTCGATGGGGAGACAGGGCGGCTGGTCGAGCCCGAGGATGCGGCCGGCCTCGCAGCAGCAATTCGAGAGGTCCTCTCCGATCCCGGGCGGAGCCTCGAGATGGCCGACGCGGGTCGTCGAAAGGTCGCCGAGGAGTTCTCCCTCAGGGGGAACGTCCGACGGCTCTCGGAGGAGATCGAAGCCCATTTCGGATCTGTCCCTCCGTCGCGCGTCAGCGGTTAGAATACGGCGCACGCGAAACGCCGTCCGATCGAGGAGGGAACCTGACTTGGAATACCAGGACATTGCCTACGAGGTAGAGGACCGGATCGCCACGATCACGCTCAACCGTCCGGAGAAGCTCAACGCCTTCACGTCGCAGATGATGATCGAGCTGATCGACGCCTTCGAACGCGTCGATGCCGACGACGAAGTCCGAGTCGTCATCGTCACCGGTCGGGGACGCGGATTCTGTGCGGGGGCGGACCTCTCCGAAGGGGCCGCCTCGTTCGACCAGCGCGCCCGCGGTCGGTCGGAGAACATCGAGGAGCACCGTGATGGGGGTGGGCTCGTCACGCTCCGGATCTTCGACTGCAAGAAGCCCGTGATCGCCGCGATCAACGGTCCCGCCGTCGGGGTGGGGATCACGATGACCCTGCCGATGGACGTTCGGCTCGCCTCGGAGTCCGCGCGGATCGGGTTCGTCTTCGCGCGCCGCGGGATCGTTCCCGAGGCGTGCTCGAGCTGGTTCCTGCCGAGGATCGTCGGCATCAGTCGTGCCGTCGAGTGGGTCTGCTCGGGGAGGGTCTTTCCAGCCGACGAGGCGCTCGACGCGGGTCTGGTGCGGAGCGTCCACCCCGCGGAGGAGCTGATTCCGGCTGCCCGTGAGATCGCCCGGGAGATCGCGGAGAACACCTCGGGCGTGGCGGTGGCGCTCGCGCGTCACATGCTCTGGAGGATGCTCGGGGCGGACCACCCCATGGAGGCACACCGAATTGACTCACGCGGGATCTTTGCGATGGGTCGGTCGCCGGACGCCCGAGAGGGGGTGTCCTCCTTCCTCGAGAAGCGCAAGCCCCGGTTCACGATGCGCCCGAGCACCGACATGCCCGCGTACTTCCCGTGGTGGAAGGAACGCAAGTTCTCGTAGCCCGCATTTCTCACCGGGTTGGCGACCGCAGCAGCCCACCTGGTGAGAATTGCGGGCTACGGGTGTTCTCTTCCTACTCGACCTGCTTCAGGAACTCAGACAGCCCGTAGCCAACCCGCTCCCCGCAGCGCCACTCCGTCATCCCCTCGCCGATGTGCGTCACGCGGCCGTCCCGGCGGTTTCGAAGGGGGATGAAGCCCCTCACGACTCCATCGAACTGCATCTCCTCGCCACTCTCGGTCCGCACGCGAGCGCGGACCTCGCGGTGGTACAGGCCATTCTCTTCGTAGTCGGCGCTGACCTCCGCCTCCACTATGGGGTCGAGCTCCTCCCCGCGTACCACCACACCGCTCTTGCGGATCTTCTGGCCCTCGGGGTCGCGCTGGACGATCGAGACCATCGCCCCGAAGTCTTCGCCGAAGTTGAGCGTCAGCCACTCGTAGCGGTGGATCGCCTGCCAGTAACGCGGCCCCCAGGAGTGATCGCGGAGCCCGAAGCCGTCGATCGTCAGCGTCTGGTCGGCGATCTGCAGGCTTCCGCTCACGCGCATGTGCTGCTCGTAGTGGGCCGCGGCAAACTTCTCCTCAGCGGAAAGCCCCGATTCCTCCTCGCCGCCGCGCTGTCCGTACATCGGGCCGACCGCCTGATGCACCAGGTCGAGCGTGACCTTGCGGGTCGGGTTCTCCCGGAAGGCTCGGCGCGGATCGCTCATCTCGCGGGGCTCATTCAGGTCCACCGCGGATCCTTCGTAGATCGTGCGCAGCCGCTCGCCCGGCTCGAGCACCGAGAAGCGGAGACCACCGCCGTCGAACGCGTCGTTCGACTCGATCTGCGGTCGCTTGAACATGAACAGGACGCGGCCGTTCGTGAGGTAGAGGGTCACCGTCATCTCGGCGTAACCCTCGTTCGCGCGGTTTCCGAGCCTGAGCCAGCCCCCCACGGACTGCTCCGGGTCGAAGAAATTGAAGTACATGCTCTCGTTGAAGTTCGATTCGGGGCCGAGTGGGTGCATGTAGTCGTCTTCGGGCACCAGGTTTCCGACGATGCGTGCCATGGTGTTCTCCGCTGCCGACCGGGTTCCGGTCGTGGCTCTAGCTTACACCCCTACTCGCCGCGTGGGGGCT
>DAOUZG010000147.1 GCA_030665705.1 Deltaproteobacteria bacterium
TCCATCGGTAGAGGGGCTCCGGGAAGAAGCGCACCTCCCGCCCGACCCAAAGGGCCAGGAGCAGCGCGGCCACTGCGACCGCCGTGTGGACCTCCGGGCGCTTGAGTTCGGGTCGCAGGGCGACGATCCGCTCCTGCACCATTGCCAGCCCCAAAGCGGCCACGGGGGCTGCGGTGATGGAAAAGAGCGGAATGAACCGCCGGGCCGTGAAAGCCATCCAGAAGCTGACCGCGGCAAGCGCGACGAAATAGGGAGCCCGACGCACGCCGCGCGGGATCCCCAGCGCGACCACCAGGGCCATCCAAAAGAAGCGCCCCTGGAACGTCCGGGGGTCCATGCTCCACCCCGGCGGATGCCACTCGATGATCTGGCGAAATCGCGACGCCGAGTCGAGGTAGGCGAGCGGGTACTCGAAGATCCGGTATCCGTAGGGGTTCAGCAGGATCGCAACCCCGCAAAGCGCAAGGCCGATCCACTCCGCGCGCGGAAGGACGATCCGTCGGGTGCGTCGATTCACCTCGATGGTTCGGAACAGGACGTGAAGCCCGACGACTCCCAGCCCGAAGACGAAGCCTCCGTGCAGGTTGACCCAGACTGCGAACAGCGGTGGCCACATCCAGGGAGCCCACCGCTGCTCCCGTGTGACGAGTACGAAGGCGACAAAGAGAAGAGAGAAGAGGTGGGGACGAACGTCCAGAAACCAGTGGGACGCTGCGGCGGCGAGCCAGATCGTAGCCCCCGCCGCCAGCATCGAGCCGCTCTTTCTCCACGCGAGCCAACCGGTGAGACCGAACACGGCGAGGAGCACGGTAAGGTTCAGGCAGGCCACGAGATCGGGGTGAAGCTGATAGGTGGGCCAGTAGAGCGTCTCCCAGAGCCACTCGTGGTTGGTCCAGGGCTGACCCGCGAACGTGTGCGAGAACGGATCTAGATGGGGGAGCGAGCCCGTCCGCCAAAGCTCCCGCCCCCCGGCGAGATGCCACCACAGGTCTGAGCCGGCCACGCTCGGGTGAAACCAGGCCGAAGCCCCTAGGATGCCGGCCAGTGCTCCAAGGGGCGCATTGATTTTCGACATTCTTTCGAATAGGGTCATCGATGCGCCCTGAGCCGTCCGGAGGAGAGCTTTCGAGGTTAGACTACTGGGCCCGGACCGCACAGGCGGGCGGAAACCCCGGGGCCCCGGCCCACCGGGGGGGAGAGGCAGATGGCGCTGACGCGGCGGCAAAAGGAGATCTACGAGTTCGTCCGGTCGTTCCTCGACCGGGAGGGATATGCCCCCAGCCTCGAGGAGATCGCGGCCCACTTCGGGCTCTCCTCAGTCGCGACCGTCCACAAGCACATCCAGAACCTGGTGGAGAAGGGCCTGCTCCGGAAGTCCTGGAACCGGAGCCGCTCGCTCGAACTCGTGGAGCGGTCGACGGAGCCGATCCGGATCCCACTTCTCGGGCGCGTGGCTGCCGGGCAGCCGATCGAGGCGATCTCCGTCGAGGATTCAATTGCGGTCCCCGCCGACCTGGTTGCGAACCGGTCCTGCTTCGCGCTTCAGGTCCAGGGGGAGTCGATGGTGGAGGATCACATCCTGGACGGGGACGTGGTGGTGCTGGAGAGTCGACGCCCGGCCCGGAACGGCGAGACGGTTGTTGCGCTGATCCAGGGAGATGAGGCGACGCTGAAGCGCTACCACCTCGACGGAGGCAAGGTCCGACTGGTTGCCGCTAACCCGGCTGTCCGGCCGATGGAGTTCCCCGCGGAGGACGTGGAGGTCCAGGGGGTCGTCATCGGGCTCGTCCGCAGATTCTAAGCCGAAGTTCTCCGGGTCCGGGCCCCGGAGTGCGTCCGGTGCCGTCTGCAGGCGCTCGGGGGACACTCCCGTGGGCGCCGGAGCTTCCCGGTCGAGCTCTCGGGGAACTGCCGGAGTGGGAGGGCATTTTGCAGATCACGCGGCGGATGGAATTCTCGGCTTCGTTCCGGCTCTGGCGGGCCGACTGGGATGAGGCCCGCAACCGCGAGGTGTTCGGTCCGCAGGCCGGCCGGAAGGAGTATGGGCACAACTACTCCCTGGAGGTGACGCTCCGGGGTGAGGTCGACGCCCAGACCGGTATGGTGATGGATCTGAAGGAACTCAAGGATCTCCTCGAGCGCGAGGTGGGGCAGCGTTTCGATCATCGAAACCTCAACGAGGACACCCCCTACTTCCAGAACCGCGCCCCCACAGCGGAGAACCTGGCGCGCGTCGTCTTCGACCTGCTGGACGAGGCGCTTCCGGCGAGGCTTCTCAAGAGCATCCGGCTCGCCCCGACCGAGGACCTCTGGGTCGAGGTGCAGAGATGATCACACTCGGACGCCGGTACCGGTTCAACGCGGCGCACGTGCTCGCGCGACTCGATTGGAGCCCCGAGCGAAACCAGGCTGTGTACGGCAAGTGCGCCAACCCGGCCGGACATGGGCACAACTACGAGTTGCACGTCACGGTCTGTGGCGAGCCGGATCCCGAGACCGGCATGCTGCTCCCGGCCGGGAAACTGGACGAGATCGTCGTTGGCCGGGTCGTGTCGCAGCTTCACGGCAAGCTACTGAACCGAGACGTGCCGGCCTTTGAGAAGGAGGTCCCGACCGCAGAGAATATCTCGCGGTTCGCCTGGCGGGCTCTGGAGGGCCAGGTCGCTCCGGCCAAGCTCTGGCGCGTGCGCCTGGTCGAGACTTCCAACAGTGCGGTGGAGTGCGGGGAGGAGAGCCGATGAATCGGTTGCCGGAGTTGGTGGAGGCCATGCTCAAGGAGCTCGGAGTCGACCCGGGTCGAGAAGGTCTACGGGGGACCCCCGAACGGGTCGCGCGCGCCTTTGGCTTCTTCACGCAGGGATACGCCGAGGATCCGTCGGAGATACTGAACGGGGCGATCTTCGAGGAGAGCTACAACGAGATGCTCGTGGTCAAGGACATCGATTTCTACAGCCTCTGCGAGCACCATCTGCTTCCCTTTTTCGGCCGCGCCCACGTGGCCTACGTGCCAGACGGGCGGATCGTGGGCCTTTCCAAGATCTGCCGACTCGTCGAGACGTTCTCGCGACGGCTCCAGGTCCAGGAGCGGCTCACGAACGAGATTGCGAAGGTCATCGAGTCGGTGCTCCGTCCGAAGGGTGTCGGCGTCGTGTTGGAGGCCCAGCACCTGTGCATGATGATGCGGGGCGTCCAGAAGCAGAACTCCTACGCCATCACGAGCGCCATGCTGGGGGAGCTGGAAAACGACCCCAAGACCCGAAGCGAGTTCATGCAGCTCCTCGAGCACCGGCGCCCATAGTCGGGAGGCCCCCCGCTTCCTGGGCCGAATTTCGTTCGGGAGGCGGCGTCTAACGGCTCGATAGGCGGAGGGGTTGGCTCGTGACCGGTGGCCCAGCCAGGATCGTGACCGGCGGCGGAGCCTGGAAAAACCCAGGGAAACGGGATGCTTTCCCTGGTCCCCCGGGTGTCTTGACACCGGGGGTCAAGTCGCTTAGGCTGGCATCCGAAATACAGACAGGCCCGGGTTCTGGTCTTTTTCCAACCCCCCGTCGAGCTGCCCCGCTGGCGTTAAACAGAGGAGCAGATGCGGGGGGTATACTCGTTTCAGGAGAGAGCGGTCAGAGTAACGCAGCTATGCGGCTCGACCGTATACCTGCGGGGCTCGAGGTGCGATCGTGTCCGCAGGTGGCGTTGGCCGCCGGGCGGAGCTGTGGATAGGCCAGAACCCCGCTGGAGGGAGAGTTGGTGAACGGCAAGGTCGGAAACGCCTGGGACGAGCAGACTTTCTCCGTCTCTCAGGAGGCGGAGGTGGAGCCGCGCGAGCTTGGACAGGACACCGACAGGAAGCTCGTGGGCGCCGCCCGCTGGGGTGACGCGAATACGGTCGACCCCGAGCACTCGAATGTCGATCCGGACGAAGAGGTCGCGCGGAACCGAAACACCCTCCTTTCCTATTTCAACGACATTGCGAGCATCCCGACTCTGACGAAGGAGCAGGAGGTCATGCTCGCGAAGGAGATGGAGTCGGCCACGTTCGAGATGCGATCGGGCATCCTCTCGGTTCCGTTCACCTGGCGCGAGGCGGTCTCGATCTGGCGGGGACTCCAGACCGAGAACCGAGTCACGGCCAAGATGTCAGAGTCGTACGGGTCCGGGACCCCCAACGGGGAGGAGCGGGGTGAACGGCTCGACGTCGCGCTCAAGCGCGTCGAGATGCTTCTGGCGAAGTACGACACGCTTCTGGCACCCCGCCCGAGCCGGGAGAAGCTCGACAAGATCGACCTTGGGATCCAGCGTGCGCTTCGCGAGGCGAACCTCTCGATGCAGATCTTCGAGAGGATCCGGCGGAAGCTGCGTGCGTTCCGAGGCGAGATGGCCCAGCTCGACGTGCGCCTCCGTGACCTACGGAGCGCCCGGCGCGCACCGCGGACCGAGCAGGGCAAGGCGGCCCGGGACCGCGACATCCGCGCAGTGCGGAAGCAGCTCCGCGATCTCGAGACGTCCGTGGGCATGAAGTACGGGGAGTTCGCGAAGGTCATGGACAAGGTCGACCTCGCGTACGACCGGCTCATGTACCACAAGAACCGGTTCGTCCAGCACAACCTGAAGCTGGTCATCGCGATTGCCAAGGACTACCGCAACATGGGAATCGCGTTCCAGGACCTGATTCAGGAGGGGAACCTGGGGCTGATCCGCGCCGTCGAGAAGTTCGACTACCGACGGGGACACAAGTTCTCGACGTACGCGCTGTGGTGGATCCGGCAGGCTCTGATCCGTGCCATTCAGAACCAGTCGCGCACGATCCGAATCCCGAGCCACATGCACGACACACTGCTCAAGTACTACCGCTCCTACAACGCGCTCTCGAAGCGGCTGGGACGGGACCCGACCACGTCGGAGCTGGGAAAGGAGCTGGGGCTCTCCGTCGAGCACACGGAGAGGCTTCAGAAGATGACCCGCGAGCCGGTCTCACTCGAGACCCAGGTGAAGGGCACCGACTCGAAGGTCCTCAAGGACTTCGTGAAGGACCCCGGCGTCGTCTCCCCGCTGGAGGGGCTCGACCGCTTCAGGCTGGAAAAGGCGACCGAGCAGTCGATCGGCCAGCTCAACGAGCGGGAGCGCAACATCCTGCGGTGGCGGTTCGGGATGAAGGGCGAGCAGGACCACACCCTCGAGGAGATCGGGGAAAAGCTGGGGCTTTCCCGGGAGCGCGTCCGACAGCTCGAGGCGCGGGCGATCGAGAAGCTGCGCCACTCCTCCAAACAGCGGCTCCTCGAGTCCTTTACCGAGCTGTAGCGCCCGTTCACCCGGGCCGGGTCTAGCCCGCAATTCTCACCAGGTGGGCTACTGCGGTCGCCGATTGCACGCCAGTTCTTTCCGGGCTAACGGCGAGACAAGCTCGCCTTCCCGGACGGCGACCTACTCCGTGGGCGCCTTGGG
>DAOUZG010000090.1 GCA_030665705.1 Deltaproteobacteria bacterium
GTCACATCGAGTTCGGCGAGGCCTCCCTGGAGCGGCTCCTCCAGGTGGCGCCGCATCGGCGTGCGCACCTCCGGGCGGTCCAGCAGGAGCTGGACCACCTCGTGCTCGCACCCTTCGAGCAGACCGCTCGCGAACTCGGAGGGGATCGAGCGGGAGAGGTGGAGCTCGGTCGCGCCTACCTCATCGCCACGAGGCGGCTCGGGTTGGCGTGAATCGGTCGGGATTCCGCTCGAAGCGGGTAGACCGACGGTCGCGGGCTAGCAGGCGTTACGGGACCCGAATCTCCAGGCCCTTCGCGGCCGCCTCGGGCTGCCGGAGGAGCAGGGGTCCCAGCCGGACCAGCCAGATCCCGAAAGCGAGGCACCACGGGACCGCGCCCCAGTGGGCCCAGATGCGCGCGGCCGGCGCGAGGGGCGCAACGAGTAGGAGCCCGACCCGCAGCAGGGCGGCCGCCTGGATGAGCACGAAGACCAGTCGGATCCAGCCGTCCGCGACGATCGGCCGGTTGGCGTGCCCGAGACAGACCCGGGTGCTCAGACCGAGCACCATCGTCGCGACCCCGCCGATCGTGAAGGCGTGAAGCACGGGGAGCTCGAGCAACGACGGAGAGCGCCCGAAGAGCGCGCACGCCGCGGAGAGGCCGAGTCCGGTCATCAACCAGAGCCAGCCGACGTAGAGCACACCGAGCATCGGATTTCGCCACGCCTTTCGACGGGGGCCCGCGCGTCGGAGTGTCGCCCCGAGGAGCGCGAGCAGTAGGAGATCGAGAAGGATCGTAGCAAGCGGCCGAGCCGCCGCGAGATCGGTCATCTCCAGCGCGAGGCGAGCCAGCAGAGCTCCGACGAACGACACCGGGAGAACGGCTCGGGGCGGTGGGGGCTCGTTGCCCAGGAAACGGAAGGTGAAAAACGGCAGCATCCGGTAGCCGATGGAGAACACGAGGACGAAGAGAAAGGCGTAAAGGCCCAGCAGGAGGGAGAGGCGCGCGAGAGGCAGGGTGGGATCGGGCACCGTGGCGGCTGCGAGTCCCAGCGCCAACACACCAGCCGTAAGCCCGACGAGGACGGCAGCGGGCTGAACCCGATCGACCCCACGCCCGGCGAGGAACGCGCGAGTGAGAAAGACGAGTACGGTCAGGACGACGACCGCCTCGCCCGCGAGCGCGAACCGTGCCAGGGCCACAGACCGCAGGGACCCGCAAACGAAAAGGACGGGGCAGGCCAGGAGGGAGACACTCCACGCGACGAGGGCCCGGCGGGACGGCGGCCGGAAACCGACCCACCGCACGAAGGCGGTGAGCAGGAATCCCAGCACATAGGGGGTAAAGACGCCCCACAGCAGTGTCAGCGCGTGCGCCCGCTGCGGCGGAACCACCCATGGGATCGGGAGAGGCCGACCGCTCCAGAAAGCTTCCGCCCAGATAAACCAGAGCGCGACGGCCACGAAGGCGTTGACCGCCCCGAGGAGGAAAAAGGGACGGTACGGCTCGCTGAAGATCGCGTTTGCGAGCCCGAGCCGTGCCGCGGCCGCGACGGAGGTTTTCGATCGAGGTTCAGGCAGAGTCATTCGACCCCGAGCTGGTGCCACGTGGAGCGGGGGTTCACCCGAGAACCGTAGCCCCGCGTCTGGGAGCGCCGCCGGAAATCTACCAGACGCGGGCTGTCTCGCGTCGAAGCGTCCCCAAAGGGGCGAAAATTGGGTAAATTAACCCACGTACGGCAGTTGCGTGTCCAGGCGACCCGTGTAGATGTGGCTTCTTCGCCCAACCGGTCGGCTGGCGGAGCCGCCAATTTGGGCCAGCGCCGAAGGAGTGCGAGAGTCCGCCCATGCCTTCGATGTCTAAAGAGGAGCTAGAAGAGCGTCTCGCCTTCCTCGGCCTCACGGAAACGGACCTTCGGGCCCTCCAGATGCTCCAGCCGCTCTTCGAACGGCGCGCCGATACCCTCGTCACGGCCTTCTACCGACACCTGCTCTCGTTCGAGCGGACCCGGGCGCTCCTGAGGGACGCCGAGGTGAAGCGCCGCGTGTTCATAGAGCAGCGGCGCTACCTCCTCAGCCTTACCGAGCCCAAGATCGACGAGGCCTACGTCGCTGACCGGCGCCGCATCGGCGAGACGCACGAGCGGATCGGCCTGGAGCCCCGCTGGTACTTGGGCGCGTACGCAATCTACTTCTACCTGATCTCTCCGTTGGTCTCCGAAAACCTCCGCAACGATCCGGTCCGGGCCGATCGAACCCTCTCGGCGCTCATGAAGCGCATGGTCTTCGACGCACAGATCGTCATGGACGGTTTCCTCGAGCGGCGCGAACGGGAGCTCGAGTATCTGAACCAGGAGCTCGCAGCTGCGGGTCGGAGCCTGGCTCGCGAGGTCGAGGTGCAGCAGGCCGAGCTCCGGGCCATCGCCGAGCGGGCCCGGGCTGCGGAAGAGCTCGCCAGTGTGGCGACCCTCGTCGCGGGGCTGGCGCACGAGATCGGGACCCCGATGGGTGTAATCCGGGGGCACGCGGAGCTCCTCGAGTCGTCGGTAACCAACGACCGGGCTCGGTGGCGTCTACGGACCATCCGAGAGCAGATCGACCGGATTTCCAACCTGATTCGGACCCTTCTGAACATCGCCCGGCCCAAGGAGCCAGCGCGGGTGTCGGTCGAACTGAGCGAGATCCTCGAGACAACCCTCGCGTTTCTCACCGACAAGCTCAGCAAGCACAGGGTGAAGGTAGCGCTCGAGATCGACAGCCCGCCCCCGGTCCGCGGTGATGCGGAGCGGCTTCAGCAGCTCTTCTTGAATCTCTTTCTGAACGCGGCCGACGCGATGCCCGAGGGCGGGACGCTCCGGATCGGCCTAGCGCCCGCCGGCCAGGAGCGGGTCGAGATCCGCATCTCCGACACCGGGAAAGGCGTTGCGCCCGAGGATCTCCGGCGAATCTTCGACACGTTCTACACGACGAAGCCGGCTGGAGAAGGGAGCGGCCTGGGGCTCGTGGTCGCGCGCAGCATCGTTCTGGATCACGACGGAACGATCGACGTGACGAGCGAAGTGGGTCAAGGAACCGAGTTCCGCATCACGCTGCCGCGGGCCGACCTGCCGAAGGGCTAGCCCGGATTTCTCACCGGGTTGGCGTCGCGAGGGCGCCGGGCCGCGAACATCACGATCCTGAACTCCGTGTCGGGCGGCTGATCCGCGTCGGCCGCCGTCGCATCCGCATCCGCCTGGGCGTTTCTGAGATGGCTTCTAGTCGGCCGTCTCGGTCGAACCGGAAGCGTAGGCGGCCTCCACGAGGTCGGTGAGCGTCACCAGCCCCAGCAGGCGAGGGGCCGTGTCGCTGGCCTGAACGACGGGGAGGCAGCTGATCTTCAGCCGGATCATCCGCACGGCGGCCTCGCTCAGGGGGCAGTCCGGCGGAATGGTCTCCGGCTGGGCCGTCATCACCTTGTCCACCACGAGCGAGCGGAGATGGTCGATCCGCTCGGCGCCGCTCTGGTCCTCGAGACTACCGGGGGAGGCTCCCAGCACGTCGCGGTCCGAAACCACTCCGACAAGGATCTCGCCCTTGACCACCGGCAGGTGACGGATCCTCGCCACCTGCATGACCCGCTCGGCCTCCAGCACCGTCTCCTCCGGCTCAACCGTTACGACGTGCCGCCGCATGATCTCGGAGACGGGGCGCCTCTGGAAGTCCTCCGCCATGGCGTGCTTCCCTTCCGGTTTTCCTAGCCCCAGGGGGAAGCCCTTTGCACCTGCCGTGCCGATAGCAAGCCCGGTGAGGGGGTGCTCCGGCGTCCATTACACCCGCATAGGCGCCGAGATATGTGCCATTTTACCCCGAAATGTGGCATCATATCTCATTCATGGTGTCTTCGGCTCCTTCTCGCCCCACGAAGCCAGGCACAGCTCATGCTAAGGCTAGGCGCGTTATGGCTGATCCTCGATCCGTGCTGGTGGTGGACGACGACGTGGCGATGCGGGACATGCTCTCCTCCCTCCTGGAGGAGGAGGGAATGCACATCCAGGCGGCCGATTCGGCCGACGGGGCCCTCGAGGCGTTGAGCGATGCCGAGTTCGACGCAGTGGTCTCCGATATCCGGATGCCCGGCAAGACGGGCATCGAGCTGCTCGGGGAGCTACGGGGGGTCCGTCCCGAGACCCCCGTCATCCTGATGACGGCGTTCGGGAGCCTCGATTCGGCGGTCGAGGCGCTCCGGGCCGGGGCCTACGACTACATCACGAAGCCGTTCAAACGTGACGAGGTCCTCGTCTCCCTCGAACGGGCCTTCGAGCGGCGCGAGCTCGAACGCGAGAACCGGCGCCTGCGCAGAGCGGTGGACCACACGACGTCTTTCGGCGACCTGATCGGCACGAGTCCGGTGATGCGGGAGATCTTTGCACTGATCCGCAAGGTCGCCGACAGCCGGGCGAGCATCCTGATCACGGGCGAAAGCGGAACCGGGAAGGAGGTCGTGGCGCGCACGGCCCACTTTACGGGCGCGAGGGCCAAGCGTCCGTTCGTCCCGGTGAATTGCACCGCGATCCCGGAGGGGCTCCTCGAGAGCGAACTGTTCGGCCATGTGCGCGGGGCGTTCACGGGGGCCCACACCTCGAAGCGGGGGCTGTTCGAAGAGGCCGACCGCGGGACGCTGTTTCTGGACGAAATCGGAGACATGGGGCCGGGCCTGCAGGCGAAGCTCCTGCGCGTCCTCCAGGATCAAGACATACGTCCGGTCGGGGGTACGAAGTCGACCAAGGTCGACGTGCGGATCATCGCAGCCAGCAACAAGGATCTGCGTCGTGAGATCGAAGAAGGACGGTTCCGCCGGGATCTTTTCTACCGTCTGAACGTGATCCCGGTTCACATCCCGCCGCTCCGCGAGAGGCCGGAGGACATCCCGCTCCTCACCGAGATGTTCATGCGGAGACATGCCGGGGGGAAGACTCGCACGCTGAGTCCGGCGGCCATCCAGCGGCTCATCCGGTGCCACTGGGAAGGGAACGGGCGGGAGCTCGAAAACGTGATCGAACGAGCGCTGGCGCTGTGCGAGGGCCCGAACATCCAGCCCGAGGACCTTCCCATCCCGGACGAGGAGACTCCGCCCACCACCCGATTGGGTGAGACGCTCATCGGGACCGCCATCCAGCGGCAGCTCGAGCTGCGCGAGGTGGAGGACCTGTACATCCAGGAGATCCTCCGGCTTACCGGAGGGAACAAGGTCCACGCCGCACGCATCCTCGGAATCAACCGCCGGACGCTCTATCGACGGGGTGAGCGCTCCACGACCAGGCGCGAGACGATTTCGGAAGGGGCAAACGTATGAGCCGCTTTCAGACGATCCTGGTACCGGTCGATTTCTCGACTCATTCGGATAAGGCGCTCGACTGTGCACTGATGCTCGCGAAGACCTTTGGGGCCCGGGTTCACCTCCTACACGCCTACCACCTCCCGATTCAGGTCGCGACTCCGGATCAGGTGATCATTCCCCGGGACTTCTGGACGGCGGTGCGCGATAGCGCCGCCCGTAAGCTCGAAAAGGCCCTGCAGAAGGTCACGTCGACGGGAGTCAAGGGTGAGACGCATTTGGCGGAGTTGCCGCCTGCCCAGGCGATCACCCAGACAGCTGAGAAGATCGGCGCGGATCTCGTCGTGATGGGCACCCGTGGGCTGACCGGCTTGAAGCACGTGCTCCTCGGAAGCGTCGCCGAGCGGACGATTCGGTCCGTCTCCTGCCCCGTAATGACGGTGAAGGACGACTCCGATTGACCGAGCCCTGGCGCTTGCGCACCATCGTTGTCCCGATCGACTTCTCCGAGTGCTCACGTCGGGCCCTGGATCTCGCGCGGTTCCTGGCGAAAGAAACGGGGCCGGGGCACTTGGTCCTCATCCACGCCTACTTCGTGCCGGTCGAGCTCGAGGCCCTGGCTGAAGAGGCGCACGAGCCCATCCTGGACATCGTCTCACAACGGGCGACGGAGGACCTCGAGCGGATCTTGGTGGAGCTACAGGACGAGGGGATCTCGGCCGAGTTCGCAGCCCATCGTGGCGGCCCGGAGCGCACGATCGTGGACGTCGCGGCCAAGAAAGGGGCAGACTTGATCGTGATGGGGACGCACGGACGGACCGGTCTGGCGCACGTGCTCCTCGGGAGCGTGGCGGAGCGTGTCGTACGCACTGCGCACTGCCCCGTGATCACGGTGAAACCGACCTAGGGGTTCTAGTCTTGGCGGGCGTAGCTCGTCGATAAACCGGAAGGCCTTCCGCAGCGCCTGCAGCTAGCCGGGCATCGGGCTTCTTCCCTCCCCCCCGGCCGGGGGCCAGACGATGAGAACGGCGGGGAGCTCCGCCCGCGCTACGCGGTCCGTGACGCGACCCGGCCAGCCGTCCGGCTGCCGCTCGGCGCCTACGACGACGAGGTCCGCTCCCAGGCTCTGGGCGACCTCCGGAACCACCTCGGTCGGATCCCCACGACGCAGGACGACCTGTCCGGAGATGGAGGGGTGGAGCGCCTCGAGGGTGTGCGTGAGCCTCCGCGCCTCCCGCTCGGGATCGAACACCACACGGTGTTCGTCGGATACGTACCCGGCTGCTGGAAGCACGTTGAGCGCAATGAGCTCTGCCTGGAGGTGGTGAGCCAGAGGAGCGGCAAAATCGAGCGGCAGGCAGACCCGATCGGTGTACTCCACCGCTGCAAGGATGCGACGGAACGTTCCCTGCTCGGGAGAACGGCGCACCAGCAGGAGCGGAGGACCCGGGTTGCGCAAGAGGCGATCCGCGACGCTTCCGAGAAGGAAACGTCGGAGCCCTCGGATGTGACCCGCACCCACGGCGACGAGGTCGGCCGCGAGGATCGAGCGAAGTGCCAGGAGCTGCGCCGTGGGCTCACCCATCAACGCCTGAAGCTTTGCGTCGGAGAACCCGACCTCTTTCGTCTCGGCCTCCAGTCGAGCTCTCGCCGCCGACTGAAGACCAGCCGGATCGCTCACACCGCGAAGGACCTCGTCGACGACCTCGTAGCCCGTGATCATCCGCGCGGGATCCCGGACGAAGTGAACGACGTGCAGCTCTCCCCTTGCCCTTTGCGCAAGCTCCGCTCCTGCCCTGAGCGCAGCCCGTGCCGTGGGCGAGAAGTCGGTGCCGACGAGGATCTTTTCAGGCGGCCAGCTCACGTCTCATGCAGTTGCAACTGGCGTGCCTATAAGAACCGTCACACGGACGTGAGAGTC
>DAOUZG010000011.1 GCA_030665705.1 Deltaproteobacteria bacterium
CCCCGGACCCCCGGCAGTCCAACACCGAAGTGCCGGACTTCCTGGCGCGGATCATCCTTCGTTGTCTGCAGAAGGACCCCGATGATCGTTTTGCGAGCGCCGAGGAGATAGTGGAGGAGCTCGACCGCGCTGCCCGGAGCGGCTCGGCCCTGTAGGGAAGCGGGGTATTTCGGTCGTAACTGATCCGTCACAGTGTGATTCGAGGGTCACGGTGGGCACGGCGTGTGAGCCGGGTCACAAAGTTCTTTTTCTCAGTGCTCTTCAGAACTCTGTGTTGAAAAGTGCATGAGAGTTGCGGGTTTAGGGCCAAACCCTCAACCGAGCCTCCCAGAGTAGCCCTTTCGGCACGGAGGTTGCTTAGTCCGCAGGCCTTAGCCTTTGGGGGGGAGGTCCTTGGGTCGATCCAAGAACGGTTCGCTTAATGGGGTGGAGCATACGATCTCCAGCCCCGTCCGGTGCACGGGCATCGGCCTCCACAGTGGGAAGCCGGTGGAGCTCGTGCTGCGGCCCGCGTCCGCGGGAACCGGGATCCTGTTTGTGCGAAGAGATCTCGGTCGTCCCGTGCGGTTTCCCGCTCGTCCCGAATGGGTCGTCGACACGACCATGGCGACGACGCTGGGGAGCGGCGAGTGGCGTCTGAGTACCGTCGAGCACCTCCTCGCGGCGCTGCGCGGGATGGGGATCGACAACTGCACCGCCGAGGTCTCCGGGCCTGAGCTCCCGGTCATGGACGGGAGCGCGGCCCCCTTCGTCTACTTGATCCGGGAGGCCGGGATTCGGGCCCAGCGCCGGATGCGACGGCGGCGGGTCTTCCGGCACCCCGTCGAGGTCCGGGACGGAAACCGGTGGGTGCGGGTCATCCCCTCCCGGGAGTTCAAGCTCTCGGTGGCGATCGACTATCCGCACCCCGCGATCGGACACCACGCCATCCAGTCCTTCTGCCTCACGCCGGAGGGGTTCGCCCGACAGGTCGCGCCGGCGCGCACGTTCGGGTTCCTCCGCGATGTCCAGCGGCTCCAGTCGGTCGGCCTGGCGCTCGGTGGTTCGCTTCAGAACGCCGTCGTTCTGGACGATCGCCGCGTCCTCAATCGGGACGGCCTGCGGTTTCCCGACGAGTTCGTTCGTCACAAGCTACTCGATCTCCTCGGCGACCTGGCGCTCCTCGGCACCCCGATCCAGGGGCACGTGAAGGCGATGCGGAGCGGCCACGCGCTCCATCAGGCGCTCGTCGCTGAGATCCGCGCGAACCCGAGCTGCTGGACGCTGGAGACGCCGGGCGCGGTGACTGAGCCCGTCGGGCAGGAGCTCCCCGGCCGGGCCCCCGAGCTCAAGCCCGCGCGCGCGTAGCCCGCACCGTCAGAGAGAGGCTTCCGGCTGACGGGGCGGAGCGGGCGAACGGCGTAAGCCCTTCCGGCCGAGTGGCGGGCCGCCCTGCCGCACGGCATGCGACTGCGTCCGTACCTTGCCCCGGACCTTCCGCGTTGCCCAGGGCTTGCCCGCGATGCTCTGCGCGATGCGCAGAAGGAGCAGTCGGGCCGGGGGGCAGAGCTGAGAGGCCTCGCCGAGGCCTCCTGTGGCTCGAACCTCCATTCCCGTTGTCTCGGGCTGGACGCGAAGGAGCGCCTCTAGGGCCTCGCGAAGACCGAGCGCTCCGCTCGCCGCGGCGCGAGCTGCCGCGACACCCATCAGCTCGGCACGCCAGAGCTCCGCGTCGAAGCGGCCGACCGACTCCGCCCCGGCTTCGCTCCGAGCCCCCCGGAACCGTCGGCGGGCGCCCCGATCGAAACTCTTCGTGCGGATCATCCCTCCTGCGGCCAGCTGCGAGAGCTTCTCGTTGGCCAGGCTCCAGGCCGGCCCCGCGAGCGCCGCCAGCGCGAAGCGAGCTGCGGGAGGCAGGGGAGGCGAGGGCACACTGGGACTCTCGGGGAGCGCACCCTTGCCGGTCTTCATCTCGCGAACGAGCTCGGCGACTGCCTCGGCGTCCGACGAGGGGCGGAGCTCGGCGAGGAACGCACGCGCCTCGTCTGTGGCCTCCCGCTGCTCCTCCTCGCCCTCGAGGGCGCAGAGCACCCAGCGCGCGGTCCTGCGAGCCTCTTCCCATCGCCTGTGCTCGGAGATCCGTTCGAGCGCGCGCCAGGAGGCGCGCCGCCCGGGGAACCTTGCCAGCAGCTCGGCGTGCAGACACAGCGATTCACCGTGGGAGTCCGGGTCGAAGGACGTGACGTCTGCCAGTGCCTCGCGGGCTCGGTCGCTCTCCGGGTTTGCGGCGAGTGCCCGACGGTACGCACGTTGTGCTCGGGTTAGATTCTGGAGGGGAGCGGCATAGGCGCGTCCAACGGCGTCCCACAGCTCGGCCTCGACCGTCGGCGTCAGGCAGGCGACGTCGAGCGTGCGGTTGAGCGCCCGAACCGCCCGACTCCAGTCCCCGGCGTAACCGATGTCGACGACGAGACACCGTGCGGCGTCGGTGTCCCCCGGATCCGCTTCGAGCGCTTCGAGCGCGGAGCCTGCGGCCTCCGCGCGTCGTCCGAGGAGCCGCAGCGCCTGGGCCCGCAGGGTCAACAACGGTGCCCGGTCCGGGATGGGCCCCACGTGCTCGAGCGCCTGCGAAATCCGCGCAAGGGCCGCCTCCGGCCCCGCTTCCTCGAGCGCGACCGATCCGAGCTCGCGCCAGACCCCGGCCTCTTCGGGGTTCTCGACGGCGATTCGCTCCAGGCGTTCCAGCGCACGCCCGCGATCCCCGTGGTGGAGCTCGATCCGCGCCGCCCGCAGCGCGAGCTCGGGTCTCGCATCCGGAGGGGCGTACGCGATCCACCCGTCGAGCTGCTCGACCGCACGGGTGTGCTGGTCGAGCTCCTCCAGTAGATCGACGAGCCGAGCCCGCATCGCTTCGTCTTCGGGGCGAAGGGTCACGGCCTGCTCGAGCGACTCCGCGGATGCGGCGCGGTTCCCCAGCGAGGCCTGCGCCCGCGCCAGGAGAGCGAGTCGTTCCGCGCGTCGGCGTGCGTCGATGTCGGACTGCGAGAGGCGGGCCTCGAGCAGCTCTCGCGCCTTTTGCCAGGCCCCCACGCGGAGGGCCAACGAGGCTCCGAGATCGAGGGTCTCCGGATCGTCGGGGCGCTCGGCCAGCGCGACCTCGAGATGGGCCAGTACATCGGATTCCTTCCCGAGTTCGGCTGCCGCACGCGCTGCCCCCCGGGCCGCTTCTGCCACGTGGGCTGCGAGTCGAGTCCCCGCCAGAAGCGGGTACGCACGGGCGAGGCAGCGCTCCGCCTCCTCCCAGTCTCCCCTCTCCGACGCGAGCTTCCCCGCGTCGAGCAAGGCGCTCGGGCATCCCGGGTCGCGCCGGAGGGCCCGATAGAGCAGGATGCGGGCCCGCTCGACGTCTCCCTCTTGCTCCCTGGCCACGTGCGCGGCACGCGCCAGCTCGTGCGACGCTTCGGCTCCGTCGAAGAGTCGCCTGGCGAGGGCCTCGCGATGCGCGATCTCGCCCGCGGTGTTCCCGAGTCTTGCATCGAGGTCTGCGAGGAGTCGGAGCACCCCCACACACCCGGGATCGCAGCGCATCGCCGCCTCGCAGGCGGCCCGTGCCGCAACTGGGTCGTCGAGCCTCGCGAGGTTTGAGTCCGCGAGCTCGAGCCATGCCTCGGCCGGCGCCGCGCGTCCCTGGAGTTCGAGGGTCTCTGCCCGGAGAGAGAGCGCCTCCCTCCAGCGCCCCAACGTTCCGAGCGCGTTCGCCCAAAGCTCGCGATCCTCGCCGGTGAGCGGCTCGATCTGCGAGAGCGCCTCGAGCGCCTGGCAAGCTCGGTCTGCGTCGTGCCGGTGCTGCCATTCCACGCGTGCCAGGCGACGGACCAGGATCGCCGCCTTCCCCGCGTCGGCCTGCGCTGCCTCCTCCCGGAGCAGCCCCGCCACCCGGTCCCAGTCTCCGATACGCTCCAGGAGCGAGCGGACAGCGCGCCGTACACCGGGGTTCGTCGGAGCCAGGGCAAGAGCGCGCTCCGCCGGATCCCGCGCCTCCGGCTTCCGCGTTTCCTGCCGCGCGAGCAGCTGTGCGATCCGCAGCCACTGCTCCGCGGCGGACGGGCCCTCCCCCTCGTGGGTCAGCAGAGCACGGAGCGACTCAGCCTCCTCCTCCGGGCGGTCGAGGAACGCGCAGAGCTCCTGGCGGAGTTCGTGAGCCTCCACGAGCCCCGGCTCGAACCCGAGCGCGCGATCGAGATCCTCGAGTGCCGCGCTCGCATCCCCGAGCACTGTCCAGCGCGCACGCGCGGCCTCGACGAGGAGCTTGGGGGCGTCGCGGGCGTCCGTGTTGGCGAGCTCTTCGAGGACCGTGGCGCGCCGGGCCTCGTGTCCGGGCGCGTGGAGGAGGTCGGCAAGGGCGCGGAGTGCCTCCTCGTCGAGCGGCTCGAGCTCGAGGACCTGCTCCCAGCAGGCAATGGCGCGGTGACGGGCACCCAACGGCCCCGCGAGCTTGCGGGCCAGTGTGCGCGCGAGCTCGGTGCGTTCGTCGTCGGGCAGGAGGCCGAGCAGACGCTCCGCGACGTCACACCAGTCCGGCTCGCGCCCGAGCGTACGGTAGAGGCCGAGGAGCGCACGACCCCAGGCGAGCTCCAGCTCGACCGAGACGGTCCCGGACTCGTCGAGCAGACGCCGGAACTCGCGCACGGCCTCCTCGCGGTGCTCGGGAATCCGTGCCAGGAGCTCGGCGCGCGCGGCCGCATCCCGGATTCGCTCCTCTGGCGACACACTCGGGTGTCGGGCTAGCTGCGACAGAGCCGCGGCCCGTTCGAGCGCGTGTTCGGGATCGCGCAGCACTCGCTCCCAGGCTCGAAGCAGGTCGGGATCGGGGTCGCGATCGGCTCGAACCGCCTCTCGTAGAGCGCGGCGCGCAAGCCCGTGCTCCCCGGACTGCTCGAAGAGCTCTGCCTCCCGGGCAATCAGGCCCGCGCGGACCCGGGGATTCTCGATCTGCTCTCGAGCGACCCGCAGGGCCCGCAGCTCTCCGGCCCGATCGCCGACCTCCCGCTCGAGCTCTAGCCATCGAAAGCAGAGCCCCTCCGGCAGCCGCTCGTCCGCCTGGCAGCGGCGAAGCCAGCGAAGCGCCCCAGCCCCATCTCCGATCGTCTCCGAGAGCGTAAACCCCTCGCGCGCGATTCGCGGGCGCCATTGACCACGCGGCTCCAGGGGGAATCGAGCCTCGAGCCAGCGAAGCCGCTCGCGGGCGTCCCCCCGGTCTCGTGCCAGGGTGTCGAGGGCGCGAACCACGGGAAGGTCCTGGGGGCGTACCGCCTCTGCCCGTCGGAGCAGGGGCTCAGCCTCGTCGAACTCGCCGGCTCCGAAGAGCGCCAGGCCCAGCTGCCGGATCTGATCCGGCCCGGCCCGGAAACCGGCGGAGGGCTTCAGGACGAGGGTCCGGAGCACGCGGATCTGTCGCTCCGGGTCACCAATCCGTGTCGCCAATCGGGCTGCGAGGGGTGCCAGGCCCGGGTCTGCGGGGAGCTCTCGCTCCAGCCGGTCGAGCGCCCGCTCCGGTTCCTGAAGGGGTCCCTCTCGGAGGAGCACCAGGTCTCGAACGGCCCGCCTGCGGTCCGATCCGGAGAGAACCTCGGGGCGTTCGAGCGCCTCGTCGAGCTCTTCGGCCAGGGCACGCTGAGATCCGCTTCGTCGGAGACGCTCGAGTCGCTTTCGCAGGAGCACGGGCTCGTCGGGTGCCTCCTGCAGTACGGCGTTGACCTGCTCGAGAAGCGCCTCTGCAGGGGCACCACCGACCTCCAGCACCTCCGCCCAGCGCCGTAGCCAGTGCTGTCGCTCGGGCGAGCCGAGCTGCGCCTGCTCCGCGCACGTTCGGGCGAGGCACTCCTCGTCGGTCAGGTTCCCCGAGGCGCGAAGCGCATCCGAAAGCGCGCGGTCGACGGCGGGGTGCGGCCCCAGCTGTTCGCGGAGCGCCTGCAGCCGAACGACGGCGTGTCCCGGGGACTCGAGTCGCGCGAGACGCAACACCACCGCGCGTCGCTCTTCGGTTGGGGTTCGAGGGTCGGAGACCCGCTCCCGAAGCAGCGAGGTCAGCTCTTCGTACCGACCCGCCGCCTCGAGAAGCTCCACGAGATCGTGGAAGGGCTCGGCGTCGCGCGGGTCGGTCGCGAGCAGTTCGCGCAGGAGCTCCGCGGCCATCTCCGGGCTTCGAACCGCGGGAGGCCCCTTGGCGAGCAACGTGGCGAGCTCCAACGTCGCGCTCCGTCGATCTTCCGGCTCTTGTGTCCCGTCGAGCAGCTCCCGGAGTGAACGAACCTGATCCCTCGGTCGTCCCTCGTCGTGGTAGAGCTTCGCCAGAAGCCGGAGCGCCCAGAGGGGAAGGGGGCCCTCCGTGCGCGCCCGCTCGAGTTCCTCGAGCGCCTGAGCGGAATCTCCCAGGTACTCGGAGAGGATGCGTGCTCGCTCCAGCCGCAGCTCGGCATTGGCCGGCGTGCTCCCACCCTCCTCGAGGAGTCGGCCGAGAAGCTCCGCCTGAGCGTCCGGAGCGCCGCAGGTACCGAGGAGCCGAACCAGGCGCTCTCGAATCTCCTGCCGCCGGTCACGAGGTGACTCCCGCTCCGCCCACCACAGCGTTGCGATTGCTTCCGCGCTTCGGCGCTCTCGTTCCTGGACCGAGGCAAGGCGCAGGAGGATCTCGACGCGCTCCGGCCCCTCGATCTCGCCGGCCCGTGCCAGGAGCCAGCGCTCGAGCTCGTCGGTCGCCTCCGCGCCCTCCAGAGCCCGGAGATAGAGCGCCTCCGCCCGGCCGCGCCGGTGCGGCTCTACCTGATCGCGGAGGATCTCGACGGCCTGCTCGGGCCGACCGAGCTCGTCGAGAACGAGTCGTGCGCTGCGCGTCGCGATCCGCGCCCGCCTGTCGCGGTCTGTTTCGCGTGCAAGCCGCTGCTCTAGGAGGCGGACGACTTCCTCCCCCCGGTCCAGGTCGGCCAGCAGCGACTCCAGCGCGTCGGCGACGCCGGGCGTCTCCGGGGCGAGGTCCCACGCCTCCCAGAGGACCCGAGCCGCCTCCTCCCCGTCGCGAGCCTGCTCGAGCGCCCGGGCAAGCTCGAGTCTCCAGACACCGACCTCCGAGCGCGGGAGCTCCTCGAGCCCCTCCCGGAAGACCCGGACGACCTCCGGGAGCAGCCCCGCTCGTCGGTAGATCTCCGCGAGACGGCGCCGGACCTCCAGGTTGGGCCACAGACCGATGGCTTCTTCGAGCCACATCGCCGCGAGCCGCAGGGCCTCCGGGTTTTGAGACTCGAGCTCCAGTTCCGAGAGACGAATCAGGCAGGTGGCCTGCGCCTCCGGATCCTCCTTGAGAAGGGGTTCGAGGGCTGTGAGGGCTCGACGCTCTTCGTCGCGGTCACCGGCGGCTCGGGCGGTCCCCGCCAGAGCCGCGAATGCCTCCGAGCCTGGGGCGACCTCGGCCCAGTGAGCGGCAAGGCGGCAGGCGCGAAGCGGGTCGCCCGCCTCCAGCGAGGCCTCGAGACCTTCCGAGAGGACCATGGCCGCACGAGGCCCCGTGGGCGCCAGCGCCAGCTCTCGCTCGCACGCTTCCAGCCTGAGCAAGGGATCTCCACAGAGGCGCGCCGCCTCCCGGAACCCATCGAGAGCCTCGGTGCTTCGGGGATAGAGCTCGAGTGCTCGGCGGAACGCCTCCTGCGCTCCCACGGCGTCGTCGAGCAGCTCCATCCGCGCCGAGCCGAGGCGGCTCCACCAGTGGGCCCGGGAGGGTGCGGGGCCCGGGCGGGCCGCCAGCTCCTCGAGCCTGGAGGCAAGCTCCTCTCCACGGCGGTGCTCCCGAAGCACCGCCTCCAGACCCGTCGCCGCATCGGGGTTGTCCGGGTCCGTCTCCATCGCGCTCAGGTAGGCCTCCTCCGCTCCTGCGGGATCCTCGAGAGGGCCGGCCCGCAGGCCGGCGAGCTTCACGAGAAGCCGGGCCTCTTCGGGGGGATCGGCGCTCAGCTCGATCCGCTGCTCGATGAGCTCCGCTCGCTCGCGCGCGAGTCCGAGCTCCTCCAGACACCGGTCGAGCAGGGCAAAAGCTCTGAGGTCCCCCGGCTCGTGGGTCAGGTGAACGCGCCCCCACTCGACCGCCCGCTCTGCGTTCCCTTCGCGTTCGTGCAGGCCCGCGAGCTCGAAGGCGACCTCGGCCCGGCGCTCTCCGGAGGCGGCCAGCGACTCGAGCGCCTGGATCAGCGCTTCGCTCTGACCGGTCCTACGGAACAGGCGAACTCGGAGATCCTGAAGGGCCGGGTCCTCCGGCGAGGTCTCGGCCGCCCTGGCCGCCCAGAGCGCCGCTGCATCGAGGTTCCCGGTTCGCTCCAGATGGAGCTCCACGGTGCGAAGCGCCAGCTCCGCCCGTTCTCCCCCCTCCTCGAGTCCGCGCCAGAGCAGCCGGGCGAGATGTTCCGCGCGGTTCCAGTCTCCCTGCGCCTCCGCGATCGGCAGCAGCCGGCGGAGTGCACTGACGCGCGCCGGGTCCAGCTGAACCACCTCTCGAAGGAGCGCGATTGCGCGCGCCTCCTGGTCGGGCGTGAGCAGGTTCGCGACCCGCTCGAGGACCTCCGCACGAGCCTCGCCGTCGAGCTCCCGGGCATTCCGTTCGAGGAGCCGCACCGCCTCGTCGGTTCGTCCCTCGGCCTCCGCCAGGCCTGCGAGCACCTCGAGCGCCGGTCCGAAGCTCGGGTCGAGCTTGAGAGCGTCGCGAACCCGCCGTCGGGCCTCCTTGAGATCGCCGAGGGTCCGCCAGAGGTCGGCCACATCGACGAGGAGCTGCAGCTGCTCCGATCGGGGCCTCTCGAGGCCTTCTTCCGTCTCGGCCACCTGGAGGGCAGCGGGCAGGTCGCCTGCACGGACGTAGAGGCGCCGGAGAGAGGCCAGCACCGCGGGCTCCGGCGGGCCCTCGCGGATGGCCTCCTCGTACCGACGTCGGGCCCCGGAGAGATCTCCGAGCTCTTCCTCCAGCACCCGGGCGAGCCTCACGAGGAGCGCCGCGCGTTCGCTCGCCCCGGGGGGTACGGCCGCGAGGCGGCATTCGTAGATGCCGGCGAGTCGCTGGGAGTCTCCGGCCCCGCTCAGGTGCTCCTCGAGTGTCCTGAAGGCCACCTCGTCCGCGGGGTCGACCGCAAAGGACTCGAGCAGGCGCGCGATCGGAGTCTCTAGAGGGAGTTCCGGCCTGAGTTGCGCCACGCTGTTCTCTTCGGCCGGAATGGGATCTCCCTTGACCCCTCAGGTGGCAAAGCGCTCCGGATTTCAGGCCTTTAGGCCTACAAGCCGCGCTCGAATGCAGTTGCGCCGCCAGACCCCCTCCGGTAGCGTTCGGCGCGGTTTGAGGGGAAAGTGGTTACGAAGCCGGACCCGCGCGCGTAAGCCGACGGCCCTCCCGCCCGCCGAGCGGCGGCGACGGAGGCGCGAGTGGCGGATCGCGGCGGCGGTGGGCGTGGGGCTCGCGCTCCTCGCGGTGTTGGAGCAGAGGCTGCTCGGGTTTGCGCAGCAGCTCCCGCTCGGGCGAGACACGCTGTTCCTGGTCCTGACCCACGTGAACGTCATCGGGATCGGCGTTCTCGTCTTTCTCTGCGCACGAAACGTCGTCAAGCTGGTCGTGGAGCGTCGCCGCGGGATCCTGGGGGCCCACCTCAACACCAAGTTCGTCGTCGCCTTCGTGTTCATGGCGCTCGTCCCGACGACGGGGCTCTTTCTCTTCTCCGCCTTCCTGGTCAACCGCTCGATCGACACGTGGTTTCAGCTTCAGCTCGACCAGACCCTCGGAGAGTCGCTCGAGGTGGCAAACGCTTACTACCGGCGTGTCGAGGAGAATGCCGTCTACTACGGGCGACGCATCGCGAGGCAGATCGAGGCGCGTCGCCTGCTGCGGGAGCACGCTCTCGCCGATCTCGGCCGCTTCGTGAGCGAGAAGCCGCTCGAGTACAACCTCGGCGTCGTCGAGGTGTTCAGTGCTCAGCACGAGGAGCTCGCCGCGGCGACCCATCCCGACGTGGCCGTGGTGGCCTTCGAGGCCCCCGATTCCGACTTCATCCAATCCGGGCTCTCGGGGGTCGAGGGGACCCAGATCCAGCAGGCCGGACCGGGTGAGCTCATCCGCGGGATCGTCCCTATCCGCTCGACCTTCAACGAGCGCGACATCGTCGGGGTCGTCGTCGTCAACAGCGTGGTCCCTCGGAGTGTGAGCCGGAGGGTGGCGGCGATCCGCTCTACACTCGAGAGCTACAGCCACGTGCAGCCGAGCCGCGGCGCCTTCAAGGCGAGCCTGATGCTGCTGCTGACGATGGTGACGCTCTCCGTTCTGCTCTTCTCCTCCTGGCTCGGGTTCCGACTCGCGAAGCAGATCACCGGCCCGATCAGGCAGCTCGCCGGTGCAACGGCCGAGATCGCCGCGGGCAACCTGGACGTCCGAGTCGAGCATTCGGCAGGGGACGAGATCGGGATGCTCGTCCAGGACTTCAACCGGATGGCCTCGGATCTGGCGACGAGCCGCGAGGATCGCGAGCGGCGTCGTGCGCAGATGGAGGTCACGCTTCGCAGCATCGCCACCGGCGTCATCTCGCTCGACCGGGATCGGGCGGTCACCACCCTGAACCCGTCCGCGCTGCGACTTCTCGGCATTCCCTCGGGAGTCTGGATCGGTCGGAAGGTGAGCGAGATGCTGAGCGGGCCCGCGCTCGAGACCGTCGAGGATCTGCTTCGCCGACTCGCCTCCGGTCCCGAAGAGACCCTCCGGCGCCAGGTGCCGATTCCGGCCGGCGCCGAGGTGCGCACCCTTCACTGGACGGCGTCACGACTTCGGCACTCGGAGGGGCAGCCCGCCGGGTTCGTGGTGGCGATCGACGACGTGACCCAGATCCTGCGTGTCCAGCGGATGGTCGCCTGGCGTGAGGTCGCGCGCCGAATGGCCCACGAGATCAAGAACCCCCTCACGCCGATTCAGCTCTCGGCCCAGCGCCTCCGGCGCAAGCTCGAGGGGAGTCTGAAGGACGAGGAGAGTCGCGATGTGCTCTACCGCTGTACCGAGTCGATCGCGAGCTCGGTCGAAGCGATGAAGCACCTGCTCCTGGAGTTTCAGAACTTCGCACGACTTCCCGCCACCGATCCCGCACCGACCGACCTCAACGATCTCGTCGAGGAGACGGTCGGCATGTATCCCGAGAACCGCGCGATCGCGTTTCATCTCGAGCTGGAGCCCGCGATGCCGCGCCTGGACCTGGACTGCGAGCAGATCCGCCGCGTGATCCTGAACCTCATCGACAACGCCATCTCCGCGATCGAAGAGGCGGGGGAGGGGCCCCGGGAGATCCACGTGGCGACGCGCGCGGACCGTGCCGTCGGTACGGTCCAGCTCGAGGTGGCCGACACGGGGTGCGGCGTTTCGCGAGAGGACCGGGCGCGGTTGTTCGAGCCCGACTTCTCGACGAAGCGCGACGGCTCGGGGCTCGGGCTCGCGATCGTGAGCCGCATCGTCTCCGACCATTCCGGATACATCCGCGTGCGCGACAACCACCCGCGCGGGACGCGTTTCACCATCGAGCTGCCGGTCCGGACCTGAGCCGTCATGAATGCGACGATCCTCATCGTGGATGACGAGGAGAGCATCCGTCGCTCCGTGGCGGACATCCTCAGTGACGAAGGGTATCGGCCCGTGGCGGCGGCGGACGGCGACGAGGGGCTCGAGAAGCTGCGGGTCGACCCACCCGACCTGGTCCTTCTCGACATCGCGATGCCGGGGCGGGACGGAATCGAGATCCTCGAAGAGCTGCGCAAGTCGTGGGCCGAGCTCCCCGTGGTGATGATGTCGGGTCACGGCACGATCGAGACCGCGGTCCGCGCCACGAAGCTCGGGGCCTACGACTTTCTGGAAAAGCCGCTCTCCTACGACAAGCTGCTGCTCTGCGTGGAGCACGGACTCGAAAACGCTCGTCTCGCCGAGGAGAACCGACGGCTGCGCAACGAGCTCGCCCGCTCGTGCGAGATCGTCGGTGCCTCGGAGATCATGGTCGCCCTCAAGGAGCAGATGGCCGTCGCGGCGCCGACCGAAGGTTGGGTCCTCATCACCGGTGAGAACGGTACCGGCAAGGAGCTCGTCGCGCGGCAGATCCACATCGGATCCAAGCGCGCCGGACAACCCTTCGTCGAGGTAAACTGCGCCGCGATTCCCGAGGAGCTCATCGAGAGTGAGCTCTTCGGTCACGAGAAGGGCGCCTTCACCGGCGCACTCCAGACCAAGCGCGGCAAGTTCGAGCTCGCCAACGGTGGGACGATCTTTCTCGACGAGATCGGGGACATGAGCCTGATGACCCAGGCCAAGATCCTCCGCGTCTTACAGGAGCACCGTTTCGAACGGGTCGGCGGGACCGAAACCATGGAGGTGGACGTGCGGGTGATCGCGGCCACCAACAAGGATCTCGAGCGCGAAATGGCCGAGGGGCGATTTCGGGAGGATCTTTACTACCGTTTGAACGTGATCCCGCTCCACGTCCCCCCGCTCCGCGAGCGCCGCGACGACATCTCGCGGCTGGTCGACTGGTTCCTCGACCGGTTCTCCGCGGCTTCGTCGGTGCCGCGCAAGACGATCAGCGCCGCGACCCTCGATCTGCTGAGCGGCTACCCGTGGCCCGGAAACGTCCGGGAGCTTCAGAACCTGATCGAGCGGCTCGTACTGATGACCCCGCACTCCGACATCGACGTCGGAGATCTGCCTCCCCACGTCCGCGACCCGGACCCAACGGCCCAGGTCCGAGCCCTCGGCTCGGAGACCCTGGCGGCGGCGCGCGCGGCCTTCGAGCGCGAATTCCTGCTCGAGAAGCTTCAGGAGAACGGCTGGAACATCTCGCGTACGGCCGAGGCGATCGGGCTGAAGCGGGAGAGCCTCTCGCGCAAGATCCGGAGCCTGGGCATCGACGTCGAACGGGAGCGCAATGGAGCCTGAGGCGTGCGCCGCCCGCCTGGGGGATGCTTCCGCGATCGCGCGGATCTCGCGCGCCTCCTTTCCCGATCCTTGGCCCGAGGGACTGTTTCACAACCAGCTTCGACGAAGCGAGACCCGAACCTGGGTCGCGCGTGACACCCGGAAGGGGGTCGTCGGCTACGTCCTTGGCTGGCGCGTTCTCGACGAGGTGCAGGTCCTCTCGCTCGCGGTCGATCCGTCTTCGCGGCGTCGCGGGATCGGACGGGCCCTCTTGAACGCCTACCTGGAGACCCTCCGCTCGGAGGGAGTTCGCGAGATCACCCTCGAAGTGCGCGCCTCGAACAGCGTGGCACACGAGTTCTACCGGGAGTTCGGCTTCGAGGTGCAGGGGGCCCGCCCTCGCTACTACCCGGGCGGCGAGACCGCAGTCCTGCTGGGGGCCCAGCTCTGATCCGGGCCGTCGGAGAGGTGGTGTCGGCGGGCCCGCGCCGGGTCGTTCTGCGGGTCCCGGGGTGGCCCGGTCACCGGCCCGGCCAGTTCGCGATGCTGGCGCTGGATCCGGAGAGCGCGCACCGCGATCCGCTCCTCGCTCGGCCCATGGCCGTCTACCGCGGCGATGCATCGGCGCTCGAGTTTCGCTTCAAGGTCGTGGGACGCGGAACGCGGATTCTCGGAAGTCTCACGACCGGGTCTCGACTCGGTGTGGTGGGTCCCCTCGGCAACGGCTTCCCGAGCCTGCCGCCCGCCTCGGTTCTCGTGGGTGGAGGGACGGGGATCGCGTCCCTCTACGAGCTCGCGGCCCACCATTCGCGGGTGCGGGTGCTTCTCGGCGGCAAGACGCAGGAGGAGGTCCTGGGTCTCGAGGATTTCGAAGCCCTCGGCGTCGATCTCCAGGTGGCGACGGAGGACGGCTCGCGAGGGCACAAGGGTCTGGTCACCGATCTGCTCGAGCCGGAGCCGGATCGGACGGTGGTCGCCTGTGGGCCGACGCCGATGATGTGGGCTGCGGCCGAGCTCTGCCGAAAGGCGGGTGCGCGCTGCCTCGTCTCGCTGGAGAGTCCAATGGCCTGCGGCTTCGGCATCTGCCTCGGTTGTGCAATTCCGACGGGAGCCGGGTTCCGCTACGTCTGCACGGACGGGCCGGTCTTCGACGCAGAGGAGATCCGATGGGAGGAGCTCGCGTGAGCGGGCCTGCGACGCCGGAGCTCACCGTCGAGCTCGCCGGAGTGCGGCTTCGCAACCCGGTCCTTCTGGCGAGCGGAACCTGCGGTTACGGCGAAGAGCTCGCTCCGTTCCTCGACCTCGGTGAGCTCGGCGGAATCGTGGCGAAGAGCCTGAGCCTCGAGCCGCGCGTGGGCCACCCGCCCCCGCGCATCTGGGAGACACCCGCGGGGATGATGAACGCCATCGGTCTGGAGAACGTCGGGGTCGAGGCGTTCCTGAAAGAGAAGCTCCCGCGACTCGACGAGGGCGTGACGGTGTTCGCGAGCGTCTTCGAGACCGAGATCGATCGTTACGCCGAGGTGTGTCGACGCCTGTCCGGCGAAGAACGCGTCGCGGGGATCGAGCTCAACGCGAGCTGCCCCCACGTGGAGAAGGGCGGGATGGAGTTCGGGCAGGATCCGGCCAGCCTCGCGTCGCTGGTGCGTGCCTGCCGCCGCGCCGCCGATCGTCCCCTGCTCGTGAAGCTCTCGCCGAACGTCACCTCGGTCGCCGAGATGGCCCGGGTCTGCGAAGGGGAGGGGGCCGATGGGGTCTCCCTCATCAACTCGCTTCAGGCTCTGGACGTGAACGTCGAGACTCGCCGGCCGGTCCTCCGGAACGTTCTGGGGGGCCTCACCGGGCCGGCCATCCGGCCGGTTGCCCTCCGGATGGTCTACCAGGTGGCGCGCGCGGTTCGGATTCCGGTCTGCGGGATGGGGGGAATCGCCAGCGGTGAGGATGCCGTGGCCTTCCTCCTCTGCGGTGCAACGGCGGTCCAGGTCGGGACCGCCAACTACGTCAACCCGCGCGCCGGGCTCGAGGTGCGCGACGGAATCGAGACCTACTGCCGAAGGCACGGCATCTCTCGAGTCACCGACCTGATCGGCGCCCTGGAAGTACCATAGGGATTTAGCCCCGAACAACTCGCCGGACCCCCATTTCTGTCAGGTTGCCCTGCGCCTCGGCTTGTCCCCTCCCCGGCCCCACCCCCGCCGTCCACCGGGGAGGGGAT
>DAOUZG010000223.1 GCA_030665705.1 Deltaproteobacteria bacterium
CGAAGACGACGAGGGAGTCGACGGATCGGAGCCCTTTTCGGCCCCCGTCTCAGGCTCGGGTGTTCCGGACGGCTCGGCGGATCTGTCGCTGTGAGTGCCCTTGTCCCGTACCCCGGGAAGCCTCGAGAGCGCGGTCCGCCAGAGGCGTAGCCTGCCGAGGGCGTGCCCCGTCTCGTCTTCGCCTGGCTCCTCCGGACTCGAGCCTGAGGCCGTCTCCTCGGGTGTTGCACCCGGAGTCCCCGCCTCCGCGTGCGGCGTGGACCCGCTTGCCGACTCGTCCCGCTCGTCCTCGATTCCCCCGGGGAGCGGACCGCCCCGTCCGAAGAGGTATCCCTGGCCGCAGTCGACCCCGAGGTCGGAGAGTGCTTCCAGCTCCGCCTCCGTCTCGATTCCCTCGGCAACAACCACTGCGTCCGTACGCCGCGCCAGCACCTGGATGGCACGCACGAGCTCCTGCCGGGGCGGATCCCCATCGATCCCGGTGATGAGAGAACGGTCGATCTTCAGAAAACCCGGACGGAGCTCGAGGGCCGTCGCGAGGCTCGAGTAGCCTGCCCCCATGTCGTCCACGGCAATCCCGAAGCCCATCGAAGTGAAGGTCGCGATGGCGTCCCGGAACACCGCGTAGCTCGTGATCGCCTGGCGCTCGGAGATCTCGAGCACAAGATCCGCGGGAGCCAGCCCGAGTGTCTCGAGCTCCTCGCGGATTTGGGCGGGCCGGAAGATCGGGTCGTGCACGCTGGCGGGAAGACAGTTGATGAAGAGCTTCGTTCCCCGCGGGAGGTCCCGAGCCCCTCGAATCGCCCGCTCCCGGCAGAGGCAGTCGAGCTCGTAGTCGAGTCCGACGACGTCGGCGGTGTCGAACAACGCGATCGGGTAGTGGAGGGGACTGTCGACCGGTCCGCGGGCGAGTCCCTCGTAACCGATCACCGTCAGGTCCTTGAGCTGCACGATCGGCTCGTACTGGCACTCGATTCGCTTCTCGAGGAGGATCCGTTCGAACTCCGCGTGTCTCCTCCTTCGAAGGCGCTCCCGCTCGAAGCGGGCACACGCGAACGCCGTCTCCAGGAGCCGGCGGAGCTGACTCTCAGGCCTCTGGAAGGGTCGCCAGAGCGCGAAGGCGTGGCCCACTGCGAGCTCGACGGGCCCGGTCAGATAGGGGTAGGCCACGCGCCGAACCTGCCGCTCGATCAATCGACGCAGCTCGCGCGCACCGGCTGGGAGGGTCTCCGAGTAGAAGGCACCCTCGTCCCGCGAGCGGTGGATGAACACGAGAATCTGGGCATCGTCACCGAGACCGGCTGTGACCCAGATGGGCTCGCCCACCACCTGCTCCGCCGCGACTCGGATGCGCTCGCCCAGCATCTCGAACGCACGATGGAACGCCGCAGGCCCCGCCACCTCCTCCACGCGCAGGAGAGGCGAAGCATCCACGAGGATGACACCGAGCGCACGGTCCGACTCGAACGCCGCGACGACCTCGGGACATGCGAGCGTGAAGCCCGCTCCGAAGTCCACCCCGGTCTGCTGCCGCGAGGCGCGGGCCGGAATGGTAGGAGTAGAGTCGGAGCGGAAGACGGTCATAGGCCCCCGGGGCCGCCTGAGGACGGCCTCACGGGGACCATCGGAGTCGTTTCAGGTCCCCTTGAGGAGCCGGCTCAGCGCTCCGGCTCGGCCGGCTCGTACAGAATAGTCACGCTGAGATGGTCCCCGGATTCACTCTGTGTCACAAAGCAGACCTGGCACGACGTGGTTTCGAGGAACTTGGTGATCTCCTCCTCCAGCTCCTTCGGTAGACCCCGGAAAACCTTGCAGCTGAGCTGGCTCATTGCGACCTCTCTTGCCTAGTAGCGAGGGACGGATGCATCCACGTCCAGCGACCACCCGTCGATTCCGGTTCGTAGCTTCGTCACCTGCTCGAAGCCTTTCGACAGCAGGAGCTGGCAGGCCTGATGGCTTCGGGCCGCTTTGTAGCAGTGCACAACCACCAGGCGCTTTCGCCAGGGCTCGAGCTCCGCGAGCCGCCCTGAGAGCTCCCGGAGCGGGACGAGCCGCGCGCCGTCGATTCGGGCCACCTCCCACTCGAAGCGCTCCCGCACATCGAGGAGCAGCAGGTCTTCGCCCGAGGCGAGCCGCTGCCGGAGCTCCTGAGGGTCGAGCTCGGGCACGTCGATCTTAGCGGCTTCGCCCTGAGCAGCCGCGCAGAACTGTTCGTAGTCGATCGGTTCACGGATGCTCGGGTTCTTCCCGCAGACGACGCAGTCCGGGTCCTTGGGAACCGTGAACGTCCGGAATTCCATCGCCAACGCGTCGTATACGAGCAGCTTTCCGACGAGAGGCTCCCCCTTCCCCAGCACCAACTTGATCACTTCGGTGGCCTCGAGCGTCCCCACAACGCCCGGCAGAACTCCGAGGACCCCGGCGGTCGCGCAGTCCGGCGCGAGCTCGGGCGGAGGAGGCTCGGGGAAGAGACATCGGTAACAGGGGCCGCGCCGCGCATCGAACACAATGACGTGCCCCTCAAAGCGCTGGATACTGCCGGAGACCAGTGGCATCCCCGACCAGACACAGACATCGTTCATCAGGTAACGACTTGGAAAGGTGTCGGTGCCGTCCACGATGACGTCATAGCCCTGGAGAATCTTTTCGGCGTTGCTGGCCTCGAGCTTTTCGGAGATCTGCTCGATCTGGACATCCGGGTTCAGCGCCCCGAGCCGTTCCGCAGCCACCTCCACTTTCGATCGACCAACGTCTCGAGTGTCGTAGAGCACCTGCCGCTGCAGGTTGGAGACGTCCACTCGATCGAAGTCCACGAGCGCGAGATGCCCCACACCGGCCGCAGCGAGGTAGAGAGAGGCCGGGCACCCGAGGCCGCCGACGCCGACGATCAGCACCCTCGCGCCGAGCAGACGCTCCTGCCCCTCTGGGCCGACACCCTCGAGGAAGAGGTGCCGCTTGTACCGGGAGACCTGCGCTGGGGAGAACACAGACATCACGGAAAAGGGTAGCTGCGCAGAGAAGAGGGATCAACGCGGAAAACGCATCCAGGGGCCGGGACCCCCTTCCGTCACCGGACCTCCGGACTCACGAAGGCCGGCCGTCCGAAGTAGCGCCGCCGGAACGCTAGAGATACGTTGACCAAGCCGATCAGCACCGGAACCTCTACGAGCGGCCCGATCACGGTCGCAAAGGCCATCCCGGACCCGATTCCGAATACCGCAGTCGCGACGGCGATCGCCAGCTCGAAATCGTTGCTCGCCGCGGTGAGTGCCACGGTGCTCGTCTGCGGGTAAGCCCCTCCGAGCGCTCGGGCGGCGAAGAACGTGACCAGAAACATCACCACGAAGTAGATCGCGAGGGGAACCGCGAGCCGGACCACGTCGAGGGGAAGTTGAATGATCAACTCTCCTTTCAACGAGAACATGACGACAATCGTAAAGAGCAGAGCAACCAGGGTAAGCGGGCTGATCCGGGGGATGAACCTTCCTTCGTACCAATCCTGGCCCTTTCGTCTCAGAAGGATCAGACGGGTCAGCGTTCCAGCGATGAACGGGATCCCTAGATAGATGAAGACGGTCTGGGCGATCTCCCAGGCGCTGACTTCTACGATGGCCCCCTGCATGCCCAGGAGCGGCGGTAGCTTGGTGATAAAAACCCACGCATAAAGACCGTAGAACAGCA
>DAOUZG010000267.1 GCA_030665705.1 Deltaproteobacteria bacterium
CGCCCACGCCCCGGGGGACCTGGCCCGGCCCTTCGTCGCCCGAACGTAAGCGGCCATCCGAACAGGTGCAGTTCGAAGGAGAGCGCCTCCGGTGATGTTCTGCGAGTGATAGAATCGGTAAACGTGTGCAAAGGTCGGGAGCGTCCGCGGGAGCGGACGGGTCAGACGGGAATCGTTGAGCGAGGAGATTCTTTCCCATGTCCCACCCAGCGCCGTTGAATCTTCGCTGCGAGTACGGGAGCAACCCGCTCGGAATCGGGGTCAAGCGGCCGCGACTGAGCTGGCTCGTCGGCGACGAGCGCCCCGGAGCGGTGCAGACCGGGTACCGGGTCCTTGCCGCTTCGGAGAGGGCGCTCCTCGACCGTGACGAGGGGGATCTCTGGGACACCGGTCGGGTCGAGTCGAACCGGACCGCCCAGGTCGAGTACGGGGGCGCCCCCCTGACTTCGCGCCAGCAGGTCTTCTGGAAGGTGCAGACCTTGGACGCCGACGGCGAGGCCTCTGCGTGGAGCGCACCCGCGAGCTTCGAGGTGGGACTGCTCGAATCCGCCGACTGGTCGGCGAGCTGGATCGGCTCTCCCCTGCACGGCACACCGAGGACCTCGGCCGTCGTCCCAGCGCTGCGAACGCCGTTCTCGGTCAAGGGGCGCGTCGCGAAGGCCCGGCTCTACGCCACCGCCCTCGGCCTCTACGAGCTCCATCTGAACGGCGGGCGCGTCGGCGACCACGAGCTCGCGCCCGGCTGGACCGACTACCGCGTGCGCGTGCGGTACCAGGTCTACGACGTGAGCGATCGTCTCGCGACAGGCGAGAACGTTCTCGGGGCGCTTCTCGGGGACGGTTGGTACTGCGGGTTTGTCGGCCTGGCCGAACGGGAGCAGTACGGGATCTCTCCGAAGCTTCTCGCGCAGCTCGAGATCACGTACGAGGACGGCACGCGCGAGACGATCGCAACGGACGCGACCTGGAAGTGGCACGCCTCGCCCATTCTCGAGGCCGATCTACTCATGGGGGAGACCTACGACGCGCGCCAGGAGATCGGCGCGTGGAGTGTCTCCGGCTACGACGACTCGCGCTGGACCCCCGTCGAGGTCTTCGCCGATCCGGGGATTCAGCTTGTGGCGACGAGCGAGCCACCGGTGCGCGCCACCCAGGAAGTTCGTCCCGTTGCTCGGCCCGTCGAAAGTTACGACGTCCACGTGGGGAAGCGTTTTCTTTACGACCTCGGCCAGAACATGGTGGGACGGCTGCGGATCCGGGTGCGGGGTGCGCCGGGGACGGCGATCACGGCCCGCCATGCGGAAGTCCTCGACGAGCAGGGAGAGCTCTACACCGAGATCCTGCGGGGTGCCCGGCAGACGGACGTCTATACGCTTCGGGGCGCACCGGAAGGGGAGGTGTTCGAGCCGCGCTTCACGTTCCACGGGTTTCGCTACGCAGAGATCTCGGGTCGGATCGAGGAGGAGAACATCGAAGAGGTCACCGGAGTCGTGCTGCACTCCGACCTCCCGGTCACCGGAGAGTTCACCTGCTCCGATGAGCGGATCAACCAGCTCCAGCGCAACATCACCTGGAGCCAGCGCGGCAACTTCGTCGACGTGCCGACCGACTGTCCGCAGCGGGCCGAACGCCTCGGCTGGACGGGTGATGCGCAGGTCTTCGTCCGCACGGCGGCGTTCAACATGGACGTGGCGTCGTTCTTTAGAAAGTGGCTTGCCGATCTCGCCGATTCCCAGGCTGAAGACGGGCGGGTACCGCCTGTGGCCCCGACCACCGACGGCTTGCTGATCTCGCGCCTCGACGGCGGACCGGCGTGGGCCGACGCAATGGTGATCTGTCCCTGGACGATCTATCGCTGCTACGGAGACGTGCGAATCCTCGAGGAGCGCTACGAGAGCATGGTTGCCTTCGTCGAGAACATGGAACGGCGGTTTCCCCACGGGGTCCGCTCCGATCCCGCCCTCGACGGCTGGGGTGGGTTCGGCGACTGGCTCGCCATGGACGGGCGGGGCGTCGGAGACCCGCGCTTTGCGGGCACGCCGAAGGACCTGATCGGTACGGCGTTCTTCTCTCACATCGCGGGCCTCCTCTCGCGGATCGCCCGAATCCTGGGGCGCGGGGACGACGGGAATCGGTTCGCCGAGCTGGCTGCGAGGGTTCGCGAGGCGTTCCGGAGGCGTTTCGTCACGGCGGAAGGCCACGTGGCGGGAGAGACGCAAACGAGCTACGTGCTCGCGCTGCACTTCGATCTGCTCAACGGAGGCGAGCGCAAGACGGCGGCCGAGGCGCTGGTCCGCGACATCGAGAGCCGGGGGAACCATCTCTCGACCGGCTTCGTCGGGACCCCGTATCTCCTCTGCGTGCTCACCGCGATCGGCCGGCTCGACGTGGCCTACCGACTCCTCTTCCAGACGAGCTGGCCGTCGTGGCTCTACCCGGTTACGACGGGGGCCACCACGATCTGGGAGCGCTGGGACGGCTGGACCGAAGAGAAGGGCTTCCAGGATCCGTCGATGAACAGCTTCAACCACTACGCCTACGGTGCCGTCGGGGAGTGGCTCTACGGAACGGTGGCGGGGCTGGAGCTCGACCCGGATTCGTCACCAGAGCGAAACGCCTACCGGCACGCCCTCATCCATCCTCGCCCTCCGATCGGGGAGGGGTTCGAGGACCCGCCGCTTCTCACGCACGCGTCGGCGCGTCTCGACTCGATCCACGGACGCTACGAGGCCGGGTGGCGGATCCAGGGCGGATCGTTCGTGCTGGACGTCCGCGTTCCCGCGAACTGCAGTGCGACGGTCCGACTGCCGGATGGACGGTCCGTCGAGGTCGCAGCGGGCTCGCAGCGCTTCGAGGTTTGAGGGCCTGCAATCCAGCCCTCAGAATGCCACGTAGTGGACCAGCTCCTTGGTCATGGCGATGAGGTCTTCGACGAAGACGAACTCGTCCGCCGCGTGAGCGACGAGGTTGCTCGCCCGAATCGGCCCGAATCCGGCGACCTGGGCCGGACGGGGTTTCAGAGCCTCGATGACGAAGCCGA
>DAOUZG010000095.1 GCA_030665705.1 Deltaproteobacteria bacterium
GCGGAAGCTCAGGCCTAAGACGCGGGCGAAGCTTCGGACCGCGGTGGTCTTTGCCAGGCCGGGGACGCCCTCGACGAGCACGTGCCCCTGGCAGACGAGGGCGATGAGCAGACCGTCAACGAGCCGGGTCTGGCCGACGAGATCAACCGCGCGCCGGCGAAGGTGCAGAGCGCCCTTCTCGAGGCCATGGAGGAGCGCCAGGTGACACTGGCGGGCGAGACTCTCCCCCTTCCGCTCCCCTTTCTGGTCATGGCCACCCAGAACCCCATCGAGCAGGAGGGCGTTTATCCCCTTCCGGAGGCCCAAGTGGACCGGTTCATGCTGAAGATCCGGGTCGACTACCCCTCTTCGGAGGAGGAGATCCGGATCGTGCAGCGTCGGACCAGCAAAGACGCGGTCGCTCACCCCGACCCGGTGCTCGACACCGAGCAGATTGACGCAATGAGGGAGCGCGTCCGAGCGGTTCACGTCGAGCCCTCGCTTCTCGAGTACTCGGTGGCGATCGTGTCCGCGACGCGAGAGCCCGAAGCCGTGGCGCTGGGTGCGTCCCCCCGCGCGTCGATCTACCTGATCGAGGGGGCTCGGGCGCGTGCGTTCCTGAGTGGTCGGGACTACGTCGTGCCCCACGACCTGAAGCAGGTCGCCCCGGACGTGCTCCGACACCGCCTGTTGTTGACCTACGAGGCGGAGGCGGACGGGCAGACCCCCGACGCGATCATCTTGAACCTGCTCGGAAGGGTCCCCACCCCCTGAGCTGAGGGCGAGGCCGTGAGAGAGCTGGCTCGGCTCGATGCGCAAACGCTCCGGCTCGTCGCCAGGCGGGACATGACGACGGGGCTGGCTGGAGCTTATCGGAGCGCGTTTCGGGGGCGTGGGCTCACGCTCGAGGAGCTGCGAGAGTACGTGCCCGGCGACGACGTGCGCTGGATCGAGTGGAACGCAACCGCCCGCTTCGCCCGCCCCATCATCAAGCAGATGCGCGAGGAACGGGACCTCGTGGTCGCGCTGCTCGTGGATGTCTCGGGATCTCTCTCGTTCGGGTCGGGTGGAACGCCGAAGCGTGCGTCGGCCATCCGGGCGGCCGCCGCTCTGGCGTACGCGGCCCTTGCGGCTCAGGACCGTGTGGGGGTCGCCACGTTCGCGTCCGACGCCCTCGAGCGGGTTGACCCGGGCCGTGGGCCGGTTCACCTGGAACGCGTGCTGCGGGCGTTGGCAGGGACGAGCGGAGGATCACCGACCGACGCGACCCCCGTCCTGCGCTGGGCCATCCGAACTCTCCCGCGACACTCCCTGGTGCTGCTCGTGAGCGATCTCTTGTTTCCGGACCCCGGAGCGGCGCTTCGAAGGTGCGCTCGTAAGCACGAGCTCGTGGTGTTGCGCATCGCCGACCCCGCCGACGAGCTTCCCCCTCGCATCGCGCCTATCCGCGCCTACCCCATGGAAGGAGGACCCTCCCTTCTGCTTCGCAGGGGCGGGCCGGGGCCCTCAGAGAGGAAGGACTCGGTGAGCGAGCAGGAGCTCCGACGGATCGGCGCGGATGTGGGAACACTCTGGACCGGCCCACGGCTCCTGCCGAGCCTCCGTAGCTTCCTCGAGTCACGCCCGAGGCGAGCGGCATGACCGGCGCGGCGATCGTCTTTCTCCTCGTGGTGGCGTCCGGGTGCACCGAGTCGACACCGGAGTTTCGGGGGATCCAGACACGGATCTACGTCGATCGCACCGAGGCCCGAGTCGGAGACCTCCTCGGAGTCACGGTCGAGGTAGATACCCCGGAGGGATTCGCGGTCGAGGCGCCGGACGCCCCGCCCTCCGACGAACACTTTGTGACCGACCGCGTCGAGAGGCTCAGACCCGTGGAGATCCCCGGAGGGGTTCGGCATCGGATTCTCTGGAGCCTGCGACCGCGGACCGTCGGGGACCACCGTCTACCGGAGCTCTCGGTCCCCCTCGCCTGGCCCGACGGAAGGATTCAGCGTCTGCCCGTCGGATCGATCCCGATCCCGGTGCGATCGGTGCGTGCGGAATTTCCGGATCGCGACGTCTACTTCGACATTGAGACGCCGCCCCCCCTTCCGAGCCGTCCCGTGTGGCCGTGGGTCGCGGTGACCGGGACCTTCGCAGCTGGAGTCGCAGCGTTCCTGCTCTATCGACGGAGAAGCACCGGAGGCCTCGAAGCGCGCCCGGAACCCGGCCCGCTTGCGCAGGAGACCCTGGCGGAGCTGGACGCTGCGCTCACGGAGAACGATCCGAGAGCCCTCGCGGCTCACCTGACCCTGATCCTGCGGACGTTCGTGGAAAGGCGCTGGGCGGTCGAGGGGGACGCCTGGACCCCGGCGGAGATCCCGCCCGACGTCGACGCTCGCGTGGCGACCGCGCTCCGTGAACTCGAAGCTGCGCGCTTTGCACAGACCTCCCTCCGTGGGCAGGTCCTGGACGGGGTACGCACGGCGCAGACCTACCTTGCCGATGTTTCCCGGCGTCGCTGACTGGGAGCTCCTGCGCGGAGCGGCGATCCACCTCGAACGCCCGGTTCTGTTTGCGACCGTCGGGGGCGCGGCCCTTCTGCTGGCGCTCCGGTCGGTGCTGCTCGGGCCCCATCGGCTCGGAGTGGCGGGGGGAGTCCGACGTCGTCGGACGGCGCGGCTGCCCGACCCCTGGTGGATACTCTCTTCGGCGCTGCGATGGGGCGCCTTGACGCTCTTCGGCGTCGCTCTAGCCGGACCAGTCGGTCTCGTTCGCGAGACGCCCATGGGTGGGGAGGGCGTCGACCTAGTAATCGCCCTCGATGCCTCGGGAAGCATGAACGCACTCGATGCAACCCTGAAGGGTCGACGGGTGACACGGCTCGATCTCGCGAAACGGGTCGTCGCGGAGTTCGTTCGGAGCCGGCAGGGGGACCGGATCGGTCTGGTGGTGTTCGGGGAAAGCGCGTTCACACAGTGCCCGCTCACGGTCGACCGGCGCCTCGTGCTGGACTCGATTGAACGGGTCCAGGTGGGTCTGGCCGGGGACGCGACCGCGCTCGGCGAGGCGATCGGCCTCGCGGTGCGTCGGCTGCAGAGCGCGAGCGAGGCGCAGGACACCAGGCGAGTGCTGCTGCTCCTCACCGACGGAAGACATAACGCGGGACCGCTCGCGCCCGAGACCGCGGCCGAGATCGCGCGGCTCTCGCGAATCCGCATCCACGCGGTCGGGATCGGGACGACGGGGAGCGTGCCGTTCGCCCGTTCGGGCCCCGGTGAGCCACTCCGGTTCGAGCAGGTGGACCTGGACGAGGAGACCCTCCACGCCCTCGCCCGAATCACGGGTGGACGCTTCTTCCACGCCCGGAGGCCCGAGGACCTGGGCGCCATCGCCACGGCAATCGACCGGCTCGAGGCGAGGCCTCAGCCCGTCGAAGCCCACTACCGACGGGTTTCCCTCGTCCCCAACGCGCTTTTGGCCGCGTTCGTCCTGCTCCTGCTCGAATCGGTGGCGACGCACGGGTTGCTGCGGAGACTGCCGTGAGCGCGGCCATCTGGCTGGGGGCTGCCATTGCGCTCACGCTCGTCGCGCTGGCGGCCCTGCGAAGCCACCGCGAGATTCGACGCTGGCTCGGGAAGGACCCGTTCGGGCGCCTACGAACGGCGCGTGCGCTCCTACTGGCGGTGGCCGTGGTCGCAGCCGTGTTCGCCCTCTTGAACGCATCGTCGGAGCCGCCCCGCCTGGGAGGCGCTTCCGCGGACGTGGTGCTCGTGCTCGACACCTCCAGAAGCATGGACGCCTCGGACACGCCGCCGACCCGTCTGCGTCGCGCGGTGCGGTTCGCCGAGCGGTTCGTCGAGGAGGCCGCGGGTGTACGGCTCGGGCTCGTCGTCTCTGCGGGCGTGGCGTTCCCCGTGGTCCCGCTGACACAGGATCGGGACGCGCTCCTCACGTATCTGCTCGGGGTCGACACCGAGCTCGTCTCGAAGCCCGGCACCGACCTCGGTCGCGCGCTACGAACCGCCGCCGACGTGTTCGATCCGACGTCCAGCCGTCCTCGCGCCCTGCTGCTCCTGTCCGACGGTGAACACGCGGGGAGTGACCTCGGAGCCGCACTAGCCGACCTGCGCACGCTGGGCGTGCGTGTAACGGCCGTCGGGTTCGGAACCCCCGCGGGAGGGATCGTGCCCGGTCCGGGGATGGACCCCCTGCGGGATCGTCACGGCCGCGCCGTGCGGTCCCGCCGCACCGACGCGGTCCTGGAGCGGATTGCACGCGAGACGGGAGGCGTGTTTCGCCCGGAAACGGAGGCTCCCCCGGATCTGCGGAGTCTCGTCTCCGAGCCGAAAACTCGGGCCGCCCGGGAAGAGGAACAACCCGCAGAGCCGCTCCGGCCATGGCTCGTGTTGGCGGCCCTGGCCCTGGCGATCGAGATCTTCCTCTCTTCGCCTCTCCGCGCCCGACGACGAGGGCGCGCGGGAGCGGCGCTGTCCACGGCGGCCGTGGCCGGGATGCTGATTGCGCCGGGATCGGGAAGCTGGCTTCGCGCCGGAGACGCGCACCTGGAGCGCGGGGAAACCCGCGCGGCACTGTCGCTCTATCGACGGGTCGAGCGGACCCTAGGGCCGAGCGCGCCGACGCGAATCCGCGTCGGGAACGCGCTCTACCGGCTGGGACAGTTCGGACCCGCTTCCGCAGCGTTCCTCGACGCGCTCCGCGAGCTCGGCCCCCCCGATCGGGACGCCCGATTCGTGGCGGCGTTCAACCTGGGAACCACCCTCCTCGCTCAAGAGCGCTACCGCGAGGCGAGAGACGCCCTCTGGACCGCTCTGCTCGCCCAGCCCGGGCGAATGGAGGCCAAGTTCAACTACGAGTGGGCGGTCGCGCAGATCCCTCCGGAGAAGGACCACCCGGCGATGGCTTCCCTTCGCGACGAAGAGGGTGAGACCGACGAGCCGGATCCCGGGGCGACCCCGCCCACTCCCAGTGACCCGACCGGTCGGGGCGAGCGCAGACCCCTTTCTCTGACCGAGGAAGAGGCCGAACGCTGGCTGCGCGCCATCAACGAGGACCCTATCGAGCCGCTCCGCCAGCAGATCGCCGAGCGCTTTCAGCCGAGCGGGGGACGTGGACCGGGAGGGCAGACGTGGTGAGGAGACGGGCCTCCCTTCGGCGGTGGGTGACCGCGCTGGCGCTGCTGCCGCTCGCGCCGTCCCCGGTTCTCGCGGATCCGGTCGAGGTGCGCACACAGCTCCTTCCCGAGAAGACGGTGGTTCACTCGCCGCTCGAGTTGCGCATCGAGGTCATGCACCCCACCTGGGCCCGACCCCGCTGGGAGCCTCCCCACTTCGAAGGGTTCTGGCCCGAACGCCTGACCACGCAGGGTGCGAGGATCGGCTCGCATCCCGTATTTCTACGCAAAACGGTGTTTCGCCGAGCCCTCTTCCCTACCCGCCCCGGGCGCCTCGAGATTCCTCCTTCGGAGCTTCGCTACGAAGATCCGGACGGGACCGAGCAGACGCTCCCCGTTCCCGGTGCGCGCGTGCGTGTCGACCCCCTTCCCGACTCGGGACGTCCACCAGGCTTTTCCGGGGTCGTGGGGGACGTGGAGATCCAGGCGGAGTTCATCCGCAATCCGGTGGCGCGGGGCGAGTCCGTTCGCCTTCTCGTCGAGGTCTACGGCCACGCAAACCTGTGGAACGTTGAGGCCTCGGCGCTCGGACTCGACTTCGAGCCCGAGTTCGAGGTGTTCCCAGCGCGTCCACGCCTGCACGTGGGCGAGCACCAGGGCCGAATCACGGTCCGACGCACACTCGTGTGGGACCTGGTGCCGCTGCGTGGGGGCGTGATCGAGGTTCCTTCGGTCGAGATTCCCTACTTCGACCCCGGACGGGGCGCGTTTCGGATCGCCCGTTCAGACCCTCTACGCTTGGAGGTCGTTGCAAGCGCGTCCCGCCTCGGTGCGCGGTCCCCCTTCGACCGCCGCACCGCAAGCGCCCCACCGAGTTGGACCGGAGGAGCCGTCGTGCTCCTCTGGGTTCTGGCGTGCGGAGCAGCGGGTCTGTTCCTGGTGCGGTGGGCCCGACGGAACACGGAACGGCTCCGGAGACCGGTGCGGCCGAGCCCGAAGGCGGCGCTGGAGACGGCCCGGGCGCACCTCGGCTCGGCGGAGTTCCCGAGGCTCCTCGCAGACGCGATTCGTGCCGGGATCGCCGCCCGCCACCGCATCGAGGTCTCAGGGCTCACCACCGAGGAGATCGAGGCGCGGGTCGCCGACCCGGAGGCGGTAAGACTCCTCACGAGCGTCGACCGGATCCGCTTCGCACGCGACCCCACCCCCGCCGACTCGCTCCTCGCGTCCGTCGCACGGTACACGGAGGAGTAGACCGGATCTCTCCCCGAGTGAGCCCGCGTTGTCCTCGCCGCTCAGGCGTTCGGGACGGCGCGCCGCCGCTCCCGAGTCGCGATCCACAGCAACCCGAGCGGCTCGGCGGCCAGGATCAGAAGCACCACCGTCAGACCGAACACGTCCGCGACGAGCCCGAGCAGAACGGGGAGCGCGACGGTCAGGGGCAGGAACAGATGCCCCACCGCGTTGACCGTTCCGGAGTAGCCCGGCAGCGCACGGTAGGCCTGAGCCATGGCGATCGGATAAAACGCAGAGCAGAAGAAGCCCGCGATCGCCATCGAGACTCCGCTTAGCCAGACGGAGGGAGCGAAGACCCAGCCGAGATAGGCCCCCGCTCCGCAAGCCCCAAACACCATCAGGAGCCTGAGGGGCTCGACACGCGCGAGAAGGCGATCGACCACCACGAGTCCGACCAGTTGGCCCCCCATCCAGAGCATCAGGATGAGGCTGCGCTCGTGAAGACCGGCGCCGACGTGGTCACGGAGATAGAGGGCGCCAAACGCGATCACGATCTCGTCGAGCAGGCAGCAGAGCCACACTCCCGCCGACCAGAGAAGGAGACGGCGGTTCCGGATCGCGGACGCAACAGCGGTGCGCAGCGGCACGGAGTGGATGCCCCGTCGCTCGGGCGGCGTTTCGGGAAACCGCTGGCGGGAGAGCATCCCCGCGTACAACACGACGGCGAAACCCATGAGCACGAAGCCGTGCCGCCAGCCCCACGCGAACAGAGCCAGGAGCGACAGGAGAGCAGGTGTCGCGAGATCGCCGGCGCACCCCATGAAC